>JABURN010000204.1 GCA_014762585.1 Methylophaga sp. | reverse complement strand
TATTGGCAAAATGTATAAAAGCATTATAATTCACGCTTTTTTTATGTGGATATAGTGTTGATGAATGCGCCCGAATTACTACTGCCTGCCGGCAGCCTCGAACACATGCGCTATGCCTATGCTTTTGGCGCCGATGCGGTCTATGCCGGCCAGCCACGCTACAGTTTGCGTGTCAGAAATAATGACTTTCATAAATTACCGGTACTGGCGCAGGGCATTGAGGAAGCACACAGGCTGGGTAAGAAATTCTTTGTCGCCAGTAATCTGATGCCACATAACGCCAAGCTCAAAACCTATATGACGGATATGGAACCAGTGATTGAGATGGCCCCGGATGCGCTGATCATGACCGATCCCGGACTTATCATGATGGTGCGTGAGCGCTGGCCTGAAATACCGGTGCATCTGTCCGTGCAGGCCAATACCGTCAATTATCAGGCCGTGAAGTTCTGGCAATCGCTGGGTTTAAGTCGGGTCATCCTGTCACGCGAACTATCGCTGGATGAGATTGAAGAAATCCGTCAGCAATGCCCCGATATGGAACTGGAAGTGTTTGTGCACGGCGCGCTCTGCATCGCTTATTCAGGCCGCTGTCTGCTGTCCGGGTACTTTAATCACCGGGACCCCAATCAGGGTACCTGCACCAATGCCTGTCGCTGGGAATATAAAACGCACCGCAGTGACGGCAACGATGATGCGCCGCAGAAAATCGATTTTCAGGCTTTTGATGCAATGAACCAGAGCGGTTTGTCAGACTGCGGTTGGCAGGAGCGGCATCCCCTGGCTGATCAGGTTTACCTGATAGAGGAAAAAAATCGTCCCGGTGAAATGATGCCGATCTTCGAGGATGAACACGGCACTTATATCATGAACTCAAAAGATCTTCGTGCGGTGCAGCATATAGAACGGCTGGTTAAGATCGGTGTCGATTCGCTCAAGATCGAGGGGCGAACCAAGTCTGTCTATTATGTTGCCCGCACCGCACAGATTTACCGTCAGGCGATTGATGATGCGATGGCTGGTAAAGCCTTCGACCCCACACTGATTGGTAAGCTGGATAATCTTGCCAATCGAGGCTACACAGATGGTTTCTATCAACGGCATCCGACGCAGGAACAGCAGAATTATCTGCATGGTTATTCCAGCAGTGAGCGTCAGCAGTATGTCGGTGAGGTGACAGGGATTGATCAGGACAGGCAACTGCTGAAAGTGAATGTTAAAAACCGTTTTGCTGCCGGTGACCGGCTGGAGTTGATTACGCCCTCAGGCAATCGGGAGTTCGTGCTGGAGCAACTGTGGGATCAGCAATTAGAATCTGTTGACGTCGCGCCCGGCAGTGGCCATCAGGTTTACATCCCTTATCAAGGGCAGGCGCCGGAAAGGGCGATAGTCGCTAAATATCTTTAACGGCGGGCACGGAAGAAAGCACGCAGCATCTCGCTGCTCTGTTCAGCCATGAGCCCAGACTCGCATTGCACGCGGTGATTGAGATTGGGCAGTGAAAACACATCGACACAACTGCCGGCGGCGCCGGTTTTAGGTTCGCTGGTGGCATAAACCAGGCGGTTAATGCGGGCATGCACCAGCGCGCCGGCGCACATCACACAGGGCTCCAGTGTGACATAGAGATCGGCGCCGGGCAGGCGGTAATTGTTCTGAGACAGGCAGGCCTGGCGCAGCGCAATAATCTCGGCGTGCGCAGTGGCATCATGTGCTGTAATCGGATGATTCCAGCCCTCACCGATGATTTCATCATTCAACACAACCACTGCGCCAACCGGCACTTCACCCTCGGCTTCCGCATGCCGTGCCAGCTCCAGCGCACGTTGCATCCAGCGGCTGTCCTCAGACATCAATATTCCGTTTGATCAGGTTCAGCAGGCGCTTGCTGGCACCCTGACTATGCTTAATCAGGTTCTGCCCGGCCTGACCCATATCAGCGCGCTTCTGCGGGTTTCTGAGTAAATCCGTTACCGTATCTGCCAAGCTCTCGCTGCTATCAATCTGAACTGCGGCTCCAGCCTCCAGAAATTGACGACTGATTTCACTGAAATTGAAGTAATGCGGGCCGATGATCACCGCACGTCCCAGTGCAGCCGGTTCCAGCAGATTATGACCGCCCCTGGGTACCAGACTGCCACCGACAAATGCGATATCAGCCGTGCCGTAAAATAACGGCAGCTCACCCATGGTATCGATGACCAGCACCTGAATATCACGGCTGCACATACCGTTATCACTACGTCGCAGAATCTTGAAACCACTGCGCTGACTTAATGCCGCGACTTTGTCAAAACGCTCCGGATGACGTGGTACCAGGATCAGCAGCAAATCCGGAAATTCGGCACGGATTTTACGTGACGCGTTGAGAATAATCTCGTCCTCACCTTCGTGGGTGCTGGCGGCGATAAAGACCGGCCGGTTACCCCAGATACTGCGCAGTGCCTCCGCTTCTTCATTGAGGCTGGCGGGCAGGGCGATTTCGAATTTCAGGTTACCGACGGCATGAACGCTGTCTTTATCCGCTCCCAGTGCGACAAAGCGCTGACGGTCATCCTGTGACTGAGCTGCAATCAGCGTAAATTGTTGCAGCATGCTGCGGGTGAGTTTGCCGATTCTCTGATAACCCGCTGCAGAACGCGCTGACAGTCGCGCATTGGCCAGCACCATCGGAATATCCAGTGCACTGGCATGATGTATCAGGTTGGGCCAGAGTTCGGTTTCCATAATGATGCCCAGCTCCGGCCGCGCTGATTTCAGAAAGCGACTGACAGCAAAAGGCAGATCATAGGGCAGGTAGCAATGCAGTACGGTTTCACCGTAAAGGCTGGTGACACGGGCACTGCCGGTCGGAGTCATAGTGGTAATCAGAATCTGATGTTCTGAATACGCTGATTGCAGCGACTCTACCAGCGGTCTCGCAGCTTCCACTTCACCCACTGAGACGGCATGAACCCAGATAAGCGGTTTACTGGAAGAGGGGGCTGCTTTGATACCGAAACGTTCATCCCAGCGTTTGAAATAAGCAGAAGCCCGGCTACCTCGCCAAATCAGACGCAAGACAATCAGTGGTACTGCCAGAACAAAAACAAAGCTGTATAAAAATCTCAATTCAGACTCATTGGCTAAGCGGAAATCGAGCAGGAATGATAGCATAGGCGCAACCTTGAGTACTGAACACGCCCAGATGAAAATTTTCCAGAAACAGTTCTTTCACCCGCGCTACTGGTCAAGTTGGCTGGGCCTGACCCTGATGCGTCTTTCTGTGTATCTGCCGGGGCGATTACAGGTCATAATCGGTCAGAGCCTCGGACTGTTGATGCGCCCTTTTATGGGGTCACGGGCGAAAATCGCCCGGCGTAATATCGAATTAAGCTTCCCTGAACTCAGCCCGTCGGAACAGGAACGACTGGTCAAGCGCAGCCTGACCACGATGGGCATGATGATGATTGAGACGGCGATGAGCTGGTGGGCCAGTGATAAGCGTCTGTTGAAACGGGTCCGCTATGAGGGGCTGGAACACCTGGAACAGGCCAAGGCTGAAGGCAAGGGCGTGATTCTGCTCACCGGCCACTTCACCAGTATGGAGTTGGGAGGCCGGTTGATCATGTTGAAAACGCCGGCTTATGTGATGTTTCGGCAGCTTAAGAATCCGCTGTTTAATGTCGTGATGATGCGTTCAAGAACTTTTCATAGCGAGGGTATTGTCCTGCGTGATGATCCACGCTCAATGCTGCGGGCTCTCAAGAAAAACAAAGTGGTCTGGTATGCCCCGGACCAGGACTTTGGCAAACGCACAGCCGTTTTTGCCAAATTCTTCGGTGTACAGGCGGCGACGATTGTAGCGACAGCCAGAATGGTCAAAATGACCGGCGCCAGAATCGTGCCTTTTGTACCGCGCCGTGAAAAAGACGGTAGCTATACCATCAGCATTGGTGAGCCCTGGGAGGACTATCCGACCGGTGATGATCTGGTCGACGCGCAGCGTATTAACGACTGGCTCGAGCAGGAAATTCGCCGCTCACCCGAGCAATATCTCTGGGTCCACCGCCGCTTTAAAACTCAGCCGGAAGGCAAGGGCCTGCTTTACAAGAAGCTTTAATTACTCACCCAGCGTATAGCTGTAACTGACAATAATCGAGTCAGCGCCCGGATTGTAATCACCCAGATCGGCATTGGACATATGGTAATAGCCCAGAGACAGCCTGCTCCTGTCAGTCATTTGATAAGCGAGATCCAGGCCGGTACGGAATTCGAGACCATAGCCCAGATCGACACCTCCGCCGTTTTCATAAGCTGCCAGGGCAAAGTGCGGCGTCAAAACCCAGTTAGCTGACAAAGACCAGTCATAGCGTACACCGGCATAGGCCCAATAGGCGCCGTCCGAGGTGACTGATGCGCCGATGGTGGGAATGATGTTATAAAAGTCAGCGGCCGGGGCGAAGCGGTATTCCACCCCTATTTCCGTCGCATTGTCTTCGCTGTCAAAGGCATCGTAACCGCCGGCAGTAAATGCCACAGCAGACTGTTCCTCTGCGATCGCCAAAGCGGGCAGGCTTAGGGCCAGCAGCCCGGTAATCAGTATTTTTTTCATTGTGTCGTCCCTGCTATCTATCTGTGCGTTCAGGATTTTTATAGCATGAGTCAAAACAATGTGACAATAACCGCACAAAAAAAAGGCCATCCCGAGGGATGGCCTTTCTTGTCTGTACAGACGTGTCCGGACAATTAACGTTTGGAGAATTGTGGACGTTTACGAGCTTTATGCAAGCCGATTTTCTTACGTTCAACGGCACGGGCATCACGAGTGATGTAGCCGGCTTTACGCAGTTCAGCTTTCAACTCATTGTCGTATTCAACCAATGCACGGCTGATACCGTGACGGATGGCACCGGCCTGACCGTTGTTACCACCACCGCGAACAGTGATGTTGAGGTCAAACTTATCCATCATGTCGACCAGTTCCAGAGGCTGACGGACGACCATGCGTGAAGTTTCACGACCGAAATAGTCTTCCAGTGAGCGAGTGTTGATCGAAATGTTACCGCTGCCTGGTTTCAGGAATACACGAGCGGTAGAGCTTTTACGACGACCTGTTGCGTAGTATGAATCTGCCATGTTGATATCCGATTAGATTTCCAGCGCTTTAGGCTGTTGTGCTGTGTGAGGATGTTCGGTGCCAGCGTAAACTTTCAGCTTGCTGAACATGGCCCGACCCAGAGGGTTCTTAGGCAGCATGCCTTTAACAGCAGTCTGGATAACGCGCTCCGGAGCTTTGTCCAGTTGTTTTTCCAGAGAGATAGATTTGATACCACCGATGTGACCAGTGTGGTGGTGATAAATCTTATCTTTCATTTTGTTACCGGTTACACGCAGTTTTTCAGCGTTGATGACAACGATGTAATCACCAGTATCAACGTGAGGCGTGTAAATCGCTTTATGTTTACCACGCAGACGACGCGCGATCTCAGTTGCCATACGGCCTAAGGTTTTGCCGTCAGCATCGATAACGAACCAGTCACGACGAACTTCTGCTGGTTTTGCACTAATGGTTTTCATCCGCGAGTTGCTCCTGATAATTACGCAAGCGGTCCAAATAAAGAGGGAGAATATTACGCACTCATAGTCTGACTGTCAACAGCTTTTACAGAAACAGCCAGAGTAAAAAAGCGCCCAGTATCAAGCGGTAAATGACGAATGGCCACATACCGATTCGGTCGAGCATCTTCAGAAACAGGAAAATGCAGAGGTAGGCGCTGACAGCCGAAAATACGGCCCCTGAAATCAGGGCTGTCCAGTCGACAGGAAGCGAGGATTGTACGAGTTCTGTGACTTCAAGTCCACCAGCCAGAATAATCACCGGAATCGACAACAGAAAAGAGAAGCGAGCCGCCGCCTGACGGGTGAGTCCCAGCATCAGACCAGCAGTGATGGTAATACCGGAGCGAGAGGTACCGGGAATCAGTGCGATGGCCTGGGCGAGGCCGATAAACAGAATATCTGACCAGGTGAGCTGATGCTCGCTACGCTGCCTTTTACCGCGCCAGTCAGCCCAGCCCAGTAACAGGCCAAAAACAATGGTGGTGGTGGCAATCACTAGCGGGCTGCGCAAGCTGCTTGCAATGATATCGGCAAACAGCAGACCGGCAAGTCCGACCGGTATGGTGCCGAATGCAACGGCCCAGGCCAGGCGGCTGTCACCGACGGTTTTTCTCTGTTTCAGTGAGGCAACCCAGTCAACGAGTATAGTCCTGATATCTTGGCGGAAGTAGATCACGACCGCCGTCAATGTACCGACATGGACGGCGACATCAAACGCGAGGCCCTGATCCTGCCAGTCAGCGATGACCGGTAACAGAATAAGATGAGCGGAGCTGGAAATCGGCAGAAATTCTGTCAGTCCCTGCAACAGGGCGAGTAGGGCGATCTGATAAAAGGCCATTTAATATTTCCCGAATGAACAGCGCATCAATGCTTATAAAATGAGACATAGTATCGCATTGTGTCGTGATAGAATTAATGAGTTAACCAGAAACGTGACAGAGAGCAACAATGCCCGAGTATGCCAACCCTAATGCCCTGATTGATCAGCTTAAAAATATCGTGGGTAATGCTTACACCCTGACAGACCCTGCCAAGGTGGCACCTTATTGTAAGGGCTTTCGCTTCGGTGAGGGCAAGGCGCTGGCTGTAGCCAGACCGGCGACACTGCTGCAGGTGTGGCAACTGCTCAAAGCCTGTGTTGAAGCCGATGTTGTAGTCATTATGCAGGCGGCTAATACCGGTCTGACCGGTGGTTCTACCCCGAACGGGGAAGACTATGACCGCCCGATTGTGATCATCAATACTATGCGTATTGATCAGATCCAACTCATTGATGATGCGCGTCAGATCATCGGCCTGGCCGGCAGCACCTTGTTTGGACTTGAAGAAACACTGGCTCCCTATGGTCGTGAACCACATTCTGTGATTGGTTCTTCCTGTATCGGTGCATCGATTGTCGGTGGTATCTGCAATAACTCCGGCGGGGCACTGGTCCAGCGAGGTCCGGCCTATACCGAGTTGTCATTGTTTGCCCAGATTAATGCCGATGGCGAACTGGAGCTGGTCAATCACCTGGGCATCGAACTGGGCTCGACCCCGGAAGAGATCCTGAGCAATCTGGACAAGCAGAACTACACAGCCCAGGATATTCAGTTCCCCAACAAACGAGCTTCCGATGATGAGTATCATGAGCGTGTGAGGCAGGTGGATGAAGACACGCCGGCCCGTTTCAATAATGATGGCCGCCGTCTGCATGAAGCCTCAGGTTGTGCCGGCAAGCTGGCTGTATTTGCGGTGCGAATGGACACTTATCCTATCGCCCAGAAAGAGCAGGTGTTCTACATCGGTACCAACGATGCCAGTGTGCTGGCGACAATGCGCCGGGATATCCTGTCCGGTTTCAAAAACCTGCCGGTTTCAGGTGAATACCTGGGGCGTGATTATTACGATGTCTGCAAGAAATACGGTAAAGATACTTTTCTTGTCATCGACAAGCTGGGCTCAAAATACATTCCCAAGCTCTTTGCGATGAAACGCAGCGTCGATCGTATCGCAGGCAAGTTCAAGTTTCTGCCCAGCAAGCTGTCGGACATCATGATGCAGGATCTGAGCTCCCTGTGGCCCAATCACCTGCCCAAACGCATGGAAGAG
>JABURN010000253.1 GCA_014762585.1 Methylophaga sp. | reverse complement strand
GAAGGTCATGAAGTGGATCCTCTGATACCGCCATTAAAGACTGACGAGGTTCGCCAGTTACTCTCGAAAATCAGTTAACCGCCGCTGACAAATTAAGGTTTCTAATTCAGTAGTTTGCTTGTCTCCCAACCCTCCTACGAGACGACACTCAGCGGTGCTCTAAAACAACGCTAAATTTTATGACAGTCATTTAAAAAGCGCGGATAATATCGCAGCCCAGAATCAGGACCGGGCACACCCCGCGAGTCATCTCGCTCTTACCACTGGAGCATCGAATGAAGCACATTGGATGGCTGCTTTTCATCTTATTCAGTTCGAACGCATTCTCTGCGGACGAAGTTGAAATCCCTTTGCTGGCTGAAACCACTCATTTACAGTCTGCGATTAATCGCGTCCTTGAACTTGATGACAAGGGCCAGAGCACGCTCCGCAACGATCTTTGCAATCAGCTTGAGTTGTCCGATGTGCAGGTCGCGGTTGATGGTGACAAACTGTCTGTCGGTATGGCGCTGACCGCTACAACTGGTGCCCATGTACTCGGTGTCTGCCGCGGCCCCAAACCGTGGCTGGGACGTCTTGCCCTCAAACTGACGCCCCAAGTGACAGAATCGGGACTGGCGATCGAATTTGTGCCTGACTCCATCGAGCTGTCACGCCCGGATAATAGCCCCGGCCTTTTAAGCAAACCCGTCAAGCTCATTGCTGATGCGCTGGTGCTGCCACGCATGAAAAGCGTCAAAGTTGATCTGGCAGGGCCACTGAATAATCTTGATGAATTAATCGAACAACTGCTGGGACCGGATGGTGAGCCGTCCCTGGTTGAGCGCACCCACATTAGCCGCATTCAAACGGAAGAAACCGGCATCAGAGCCTGGCTGGCTTTCCAGGTTAAACCGCCAGAAGTCGCCGATGTATCACCTGAGCCCATTCTGGATGACAGCGAATTGGCCGAATGGCAAACCATTGAAGATGAGCTAGATGGCTTTTTGACGACCATCATTACCATGTTGGCTCAATCTACGGACTCGCGTGCCCTGCGTCTTGAGTTATTCGCTGTGCTACTGGATGCAAGGCACGCGATTGCCGAGGCGCTGACGATTGATGACCCTGAGTCTGATCCGGTTCGCGAATTGTTCCTGACTACATGGGATCGCTTGCGCCCATTGATGGGCATACTCGAAGGTCTGGACACACCGGGTCTGGAAGTCGACTTCAGACTGGCCGCGTTTCTGGCAGGTGGTGACGCACTGCGGGCACTCGATGCGCTGGGGCCGGAATATGGTCTGGAAATCACTCGTGACGGACTGCGTAGGCTCGCTCGTTTGCTGATGGCTGAATCGGTACCGCCAAGTTTTACGCCTTTGCCGCTGGAAGTCGACCCCGAGTTTCGTGATCTGTTCGGTTTTGATAGCGAGGGAAAGCCAGAACTCCCGACCGTACCATTAAGTGAGCAACTCACCGGGAGCTTGGGCCGTGTGGGTTCCTGGCTGATGCCAGCCGCACATGCAGATAGCATCAACCCCGCCGAGGCATTAAAGGGCATGGTCCCAAAGCCGGGCAATCTTGATACTTATCTTGAGCTGGTCGCCCGTCTGCTGGAGCAACAGGCCAGCGCTTGGCTGGACAACAATAACAGCCTGCCAGACAGACTGACAGAACGGCTTGATCCTTTGGTTCGTGCTACCGCCTGGAAGGAATCCTGCTGGCGCCATTTCGCCGGGTCGAGCAGTCCGCCGGAAGTGTTACGTTCCGCCGGTGGTGCCGTGGGCATGATGCAAATCAACGGCCGCGTATGGCGCAAGGTCTATGATCTGGATCGCCTGGTTAATGAGGTCGACTACAACGTGAATGCCGGCATCGATATTCTAACTCATTACCTGGTCGATTACGCACTCCGGCGAGGCGAACACGAGCAGCCCGGCGGTGATGACAACCTGATCAAGGCGACCTATGCCGCTTATAACGGCGGCCCCGGACATTTGTCACGTTATCGTCTTGATGACACTGCCACGTCATTGAAAGCCATCGACAAGGCATTCTGGAACCATTACACCACCATCAAGAAGGATGAATGGCCGGATATCTCAACCTGTTATAGTCAGTAATGAATCAGGTAGGTTGGGCTGAATGCAATGAAGCCCAACATCTGAATCGAAGTGGCCAGACACGGTTGATTTAAACACATGGCACAAATCAAACTGACTGCAAGCAAACACCAGGACCACAAGAGCCGGATTTGAACATCGGAATTTATATTTACGAAAATGCGGAGGTGCTGGATTTTTCCGGCCCTTTTGAGGTGTTTTCAACTGCCAGCCGCCTGGCTGAGTCAAGCGATGCCTTTGATGTCTTCTTCATTGCTGAGCAAAAAGCACCTGTTTTTGCCAGAGGCGGATTCAGTGTTAACCCACACTATGTTCTGAACCATCACCCTGAAATTGAGCTGCTTATTGTCGTGGGCGGCGTGCATTCCGGGGAACTGCAGAAAACCCATGTCATAAACTGGTTAGCCAGTATGACTGAGGATGTGAAGATCATCGCTTCTGTCTGCACCGGGGCTTTTATTCTTGCTGAAGCGGGTCTGCTTGCCGGACGTAAAGTTACGACTCACTGGGAAGATATTGACGAGCTCCGGAAAAACTACCCGGAATTGACAGTCATTGATGGTGAGCGCTGGATTGACGAGGGTAACCTCATTACTTCAGGCGGTATATCAGCGGGAATTGATATGAGCCTTCACCTGGTATCTCGCTTTCTTGGGCCTGAACTGGCTGAAAAAACAGCCAGACAGATGGAATATGATTGGATCAGGAAGTAATTTAAAAACGCCTTGCTCTGTATTTTCATGGTCTTAATCTGGCTTGCATGCAATGAAACCATACAGACAGTTCAACATCGATGTTGGGCTTCGTGCCTTAGCCCACCTACGTTAGGATTTCTGCGGTCTGAAGCCCGGCAGTAGCATGCCGGTGTGCTGCAACTCTCGCAGCGTGGTCAGCCCCTCTTCCACTTTTGCCAGACCGTCATCGAGCATCAGCATTTCGCCACGTTCAATCAGTGCATGCCGCAAGGCGTGCTCATCCTCGTGGTTGAGGATCATGCCTAGATCTTCCTCGCTTGGCTGCCAGACTTCAAAGATACCCAATCGACCTTTGTAACCCAGTTCATTGCAGGCAGCGCAGCCCTCTGCCCGCCAGACTGTGGCAGGCACCTCGCGCCCCTGTTCCTGAAGCCATTTTTTCTCAATTTCATCGAGTGTATCTTCCACTTTGCAATCAGGACATAACTTACGAGCCAGTCTTTGAGCGACCACCAAGCCCAGATTGCTTGAGATTTCGTAATCATCCAAGCCCATGTTGCGTAGCGCGGTGATGGTCCCGACTGCATCACGGCTGTGGAGTGTCGCCATCAGCGCCCGGCCACTGGTGGCAATATTGACGGCTGCCCGGGCTGATGGGACATCCCTGATCTCACCGATTAACACATAGTCCGGATCAAGTCTGAGCATGGCCTCACTGCCATTAGCGAATGTCAAATTATGAGTCGGATTGACTTGAATCTGATTAATGCCCGGGACTTCGTATTCAACCGGCTCTTCCAGTGTGATGACATGACTGTCATTCAGCTTAAGTTCGTGGAGTAGTGCGTACAGGGTCGTGGTTTTTCCACTTCCGGTAGGGCCAGCCACCAGAAACATACTGCCGTTGGCGTCCATCCATCGGCGAATAGATTCTATGCCCTGGTTATGAATGCCCAGTTGCCGGACTTCTTTAACCGCTTGCGGCGGTGACAGCAAACGAATAGCAAGCTTGTCCCCTGAAACACAGGGCACGGCTGTGACTCTCAAGTCCAGCGATTTATCTTCCAGTTCATAGCTGAAGCGACCTTCGTCACAATTCACGCTGGGTAGCGGGTCAATGTTTCCCAGCACCTTGAACTGGTGCGCCAGTCTCTGTCCCTGTTCGACTTCAATCTCGATGGCATCGATCATTGTGCCATCGATTCTGAGTCGGATTTGGTAATGAGTCGGGAACGGATCCAGATGGATGTCTGACGCTCTGGCCTGCACGGCATCGTGTAGAAGTGCATGGGCGCCAAGACCTTCGTCATCTTCATATTCTTCGTTGTCAGCAAATAACTCTCGAAACTCGACCAGAATATGCTGGCGAAGGCGGCGACCAAAGTGGCGCTGGGCATCGCGTTCTTGGCTTTCTCGGGTATTTTGGCTCAAGCTAAGCTCCTCCGAAAGACACAGTATTTTCATTGTACCAATAGAGAGATTTCTTCAAAGACTGCGCCCTCGGAAAGTTCAGACTCAGGTAAGATGAACGCTTGGTTCTCATAACCAATCAATGGGAGATGCGATATGCAAACAGCTGCCAAGAACAGAGTCTGTCTCTGGTTTGATGGGGACGCTGAAGAAGCTGCCCGCTTTTATGCTGACACCTTCCCGGACTCCTATGTTGAGGCTGTTGACACGGCGCCCGGTGACTATCCCGCTGGCAAACAGGGCGATGTTTTAACGGTGGACTTTACCGTGATGGGCCTGCCCTGCATTGGATTGAATGGTGGCCCCGGCATTTCTCACAACGAAGCTTTCTCGTTTCAGGTTGCCACTGAAGATCAAGCTGAGACCGATTATTACTGGCGCGCCATTGTCGATAACGGCGGTCAGGAAAGTGTCTGCGGCTGGTGCAAGGACAAATGGGGTATATCCTGGCAAATCATCCCGACTGTGTTGTCCAAAGCCATTACGGATCCCGATCCTGCTGCAGCCAAACGTGCATTTGATGCGATGATGAAAATGGTCAAAATTGACATTGCTGGCATCGAGAACGCGCTGCGTGGAGAGTAAGTATCAGTTCGTAGGTTGGGCTGAGGCACAAAGCCCAACATTTATCTTGATGCGGGCCGTTGGCCTTCACTGCATTCAGCCCAACCTACATAATTAAAAGTCTTTGTTGTGACCGGGCCTTCAGAGAATCTTCCACAACGACTTAATCTAACAGGGCATTATCAGTGTCGTAGCAGTTGAATCTGACGGCGTTAAACTCAATTATTGTCGAGATGGCCACCCTGAGTCCTGTCCCAGCTGTTGTACTCGCCGCGGTCGCCAGGATAGGCGTCAATCCATTCATTTTCATCCATTCGTCTATCCTGATTCTGATCCCAGCCTTCATATCTGCGTGTGTCATCTTCCATGTAGCTGTTATATTCCGGTTGAGAGCTCGGGCCATCCCGGTCAGAGTCTAATGAGGCATAGGGATCCTCTGCCAGCACAGCCCCGCTACTCAGCGCCAGCGTCATACTGAAAACTACTATGCTGAGCGTCTTGTTCTGATGATTAAGAATTTTCATGTTTAGGCTCCTTTTGACTGCAAAAATGATCGGCCTTACTTGAAAGTTCTATCAGGACAGACAGTTCAAAATGCCCAATCACTCCAAGTGGATCATGGAACAGCAGTCATACAGAAATAGTTGATGACCAGAATTTTCGTCAGCCGTTATCAAGATAGCGAGTCATATTCAGGATCACCGGGTCTAGATGATGTCTATATGAGCAAAAGTGAGTGGCTAATGAGATATTTAATTCTGATGATGAGTTTTATATTTCCACTGAGCGCAATGTCTGTGGAACAAACACCCCTCAAAACGCTGGAACAACTGACCTGGGAAAACCGAATCATACTGGTGTTCTCTGGCCAGACTGATAAATACCAACAACTGCTGCAGCAGGCTAAAGCCGAGATTGATGACAGAGATATTGTCTGGTTTATTATCAATGGCCAGCAGATCAACTCTAATTACCGGGGCAACATCTCGGATCAGCTTGCAGCCAATATCAACAGTCAGTTTTCATCGTTTGATGAGCCGGTGATTCTTATTGGCAAGGATGGCGGCGTGAAGGAAACCAGTGATTTGTTGTCTCTGGAGTCACTGTTTGATGAGATTGATTCGATGCCGATGCGCATTAACGAGATGAACGAAAAATCTGCTGGCAATCCAGATTAGCCGGCTTCCGAGCATAAAACCAAGCTGGCTATGATAGGAACATCTGCATTTTTAGAGAGTCAAGATTCAGTAACCTGAAGAGACTCATAAAAGGAGGTTTCATGAAGCTTAAACTCGCCCTGCTCTCAACATTATTAATATCATCCAGCGCCTTCGCCGCTGACTCTATTACAGTCAATATGACTAATCTGCAAACCGGTGAACCGGCTGGCACGGTCTTTATCAGCCAACATCCTTTCGGCACGGTGTTCACACCTGATATGAAAAATCTGTTGAGCGGCAATCATGGTTTCCACGTACATGAAATTGCTTCCTGCGGCCCCAAAATGAAAGATGGCGAATTAGTCCCTGGTGGCGCTGCCGGTAGTCACTTTGACCCGGCCAATACCGGACGCCATGCTGAACCCTGGGACTTGCACGGTCACGCGGGTGACTTACCTGCTTTGTATGTCGATGAGAACGGCATGGCCACGCAACCGGTTCTGGCGCCAAAACTGACACTGAAAGAAATCAGAAACCGGGCTCTGATGGTTCATGTGAATGGTGATAATTATTCAGATCATCCCAAGCCGCTCGGCGGTGGTGGCGCCCGCCTCGCCTGTGGCGTGATTAAATAATTCACTCAATTAAGAAGAACCGGCCAGCGTGCCGGTTCTTTTTATTCACTCTCAAATACCTTCACAGGTTCCGAGTTGGTGAATAGATCCTCTGTCAGACTATCGACAAAAGCCGCATTAATCGTGATGGCTTCATAAAGCCAGTAATGAAACCCACCCTCATAAACTCTATAGCGCCATTGATAGCGGCATTGCACCCAGCCCTCATTCATATCCGCAACGGGTTCTGTCGGCAGCATGGAGTCCGGTTGAGCGATGTATTCCAGGGTTTTACTATTTAAATCGAAACAAAACCGATCAATAAGAAACCACCCATCATCACTGAGTTCATAACGAATCCGATTTCCCATCACATCATCACCATGCTGGTCCAGCACCACCTGATGATCAAACAAATAGCGGGCATTCGGCTCTTCGACCGGGAGGCGATTGGGCTGATCGGCACGGGCTTGAATATGCGCGTCTGAACGCTGTCCTTTGTCCCACTGCTGAATCACGATTTGTACGACCAATGTCGTCATAAATTTCCTGTTTAAATAGCTTGAATAAGATCAGCTTAACTAAGACCGGGACTGAACACACCCCAGCCATGATGAGTTTTTGCCACACTGAAAATATACAGCAGCGTAACCAGCGCCAGAAGCCAGGCAATAAAGCGTTGCTGTGGAGTGCGCGCAGTGTAGAGCAGAATCTGGCCCAGACAGAGATAAACCATCAACAACAGCAACTTCACACTAAGCCAGCTGTTGATAAACGGGTATTGCTGCACGATATTGGTCAGCATCAGCGCTGCTGTTATGAGAGCGGTATCAATGCCATAACGCAGGTAGCGCAGCGTGTATGAAACAAAGCCGCCGGGGCGACGCATGAGAATCAAGCCGTGGATGAAAAGCAGGCTGCCACTGGCCAGAGCCATCAGCACATGCACCAGTTTCACTTCACTGTAATACTCAATCAAACTGCGTCACCCCGGGTTTGTTTTTGCAGCTATCAACCCTGCTTTTCTGCCTGTTCATACTTCGGCGTTATCCACAGACTGGCGATAAACCAGGCCAGCAACAGAGCGCCGATGGCGAAGATGGTGTCTCCAGGTACGCGCAACCAGACCAGCAAATCTACCAGCGGTTGCTGCATAAACTCGGCCGAGCGTGC
>JABURN010000117.1 GCA_014762585.1 Methylophaga sp. | reverse complement strand
CCTTCATGGGCTACCTGCTGCCCTGGGGCCAGATGTCCTACTGGGGTGCCCAGGTCATTATTTCCCTGTTCGGTGCCATTCCAGTTGTAGGTGAGCAGTTGGCCTTATGGATTCGGGGTGACTTTGTTGTCGCAGATGCAACTCTGAACCGTTTCTTCGCGTTCCACGTGATTGCGCTGCCACTGGTTCTGCTGGGTCTGGTCGTGGCGCATATTATTGCCCTGCATGAAGTCGGCTCTAACAATCCGGACGGCGTGGAAATCAAGAAAAACAAGGATGCCAATGGTAAACCCGTTGACGGCATTCCGTTCCACCCTTACTACACTGTGAAAGACATTGTCGGTGTGGTCGTTTTCCTGTTTATCTTCGCCCTGGTGCTGTTCTATGCACCTGAGGGGGGTGGCTGGTTCCTGGAAAAAGATAACTTCGTCCCCGCCGATCCGCTTAAAACACCAGAGCATATTGTCCCGCTGTGGTACTTCACACCGTTCTACGCGATTTTGCGTGCGGTCCCAGACAAACTGATGGGTGTACTGGCGATGGGTGGCGCGATCGTATTCCTGTTCCTGCTACCCTGGTTGGATCGCAGCCCGGTCCGCTCAATCCGTTACCGTGGCCCTTACTTCAAAATCGCCCTGGTGCTGTTTATTATCAGCTTCCTGGCGCTGGGCTACCTGGGTACTCAGCCTGCCACCGCGATTTACACCATGGCGGCGCGCGTGTTCTCGGTGATTTATTTTGCGTTCTTTATCTTCATGCCGATCTACACCAAGCTCGACAAGGATAAACCGGTGCCAGAAAGGGTGACAAACCAATGAAATCATTAGTTATTGCATGTTTTTTCGCGTTGTTCTCACTGCAGGCTATGGCCGCTTCGGGTGGAGTTCATCTCGATCAAGTTGAGATCGATATTACCGATCAGGCCTCTTTACAACGTGGTGCCAAGACCTTTGTAAATTACTGCCTGAGCTGCCATGAGGCCTCGTTCATGCGCTATAACCGCATGGCCAAGGATCTGGGTCTGACGGATGATCAGGTGAAAGAGAACCTGATGTTTGCCTCGGACAAAATCGGTGACACCATGACTGTTGCGATGCGCCCTGAAGATGCAGAGAAATGGTTTGGTGTGACACCACCGGATCTGTCTGTTATTGCCCGTGCCCGTGGCACTGACTGGCTCTACACTTATCTGCGTACCTTTTACCTGGACGAATCACGTCCAATGGGTACCAATAACGTGGCATTTAAAGATGTAGGTATGCCGCATGTGTTGTGGGAACAACAGGGTTATCTTGCCAAAAATGACAATGGTGAGCTGGTTCAGGCCACTGAGGGACAAATGAGCCAGCATCAATACAATGTCATGATTCATGATCTGGTTAATTTCCTGGCCTATATCAGTGAACCCTCCAAGCTTGAACGGATGGCACTGGCTAAATGGGTCCTGCTGTATCTGTTTATTTTCTTCCTGGTGGCTTATCCACTGAAAAAAGCTTTCTGGAAAGATGTCCATTAATGCGGCACGACGACAGCGCGGCGGTTTATTCGCAGGAGAACAGCTATGAATAACCGCCGCTCTATGATGACCGTATACTCTGATCCGGCCTGTCCTTTCAGCCATCAGATGCGGATCGTCATACAGGAAAAAGAGATTGATGCCGAGCTTGAAGAACTGACGCCCGGTGAATGGCCAGAGGAAGTCGCTGCTGCCAATCCCTATGGTTTCGGCCCTACCCTGTTTGACCGTGATCTGGTTCTGTTCGACAGCCGCGTGATCATTGATTATTTTGATGAACGTTTCCCGCATCCACCATTAATGCCGGTTGACCCGGTTGCCCGTGCCAAGGTGCGGTTGATGTTGCACCGTATCGATAAAGACTGGTATTCACTATGGGATGCCCTTTCCGGCCGTGAGCGGGGCAAAGGTGCCAAGGCGAGGAAAATCATTCAGGAAGATCTGACGGTGCTGTCACCTTTATTTGAAAACTCAAAATATTTCATGAGTGATGAGTTTTCTCTGCTTGATTGCACGCTCGCGCCATTGCTATGGCGTTTGCCGTCATTGAATATCAAGCTGCCAGACAGCGCCCGGGGGGTAGAAAACTATGCCCGCCGGATATTTGAACGTGACAGTTTTCAGGCCAGTCTCAGTGATATTGAAAGAGCAATGCGTTAATCCATGAGCATGACCTCGCAAAAACCCTATCTCATCCGTGCTATTCACAAATGGCTGCTGGATAACCAATGTACGCCCTATGTGCTGGTGAATACCCGGCATGAAGGTGTTCAGGTCCCCCAGGATTATGTGAAAGACGGCCGCATCGTGCTGAATATCGCACCGGATGCCATTCGCGACCTGTTGATTGATAACGAATGGATCAGTTTCTCTGCCCGGTTTGCCGGTAAGGCAATGGACGTGTTCATTCCTATTCCTGCAGTGCAGGCTATTTACGGCAAGGAAAACAATGAGGGTATGTTCTTTCCTGAGGAAGAAACCCCACCGCCCAGCCCGGATCCGGATGATCAGGGGCCGGCAAGTCCTAAAGGCGGTCGCCCCAGCCTGAAAGTGGTCAAATAAGCTTCAAAGCTGATATTTTTCCATGCGGTAGCGCATTGCCATCCGTGTCAGTCCCAGCTCCCGGGCGGCACGAGACACATTGCCATTAGTCCGCTCCAGCGCTTTCTCCAGCAACAGCTTCTCAACTTGCTCCAGCGTCATGTGACTGAGCCGGGACAGTTCGTCTCCCTCCTGTCCTGACACTGACAGTGCCTGACTCTGCAGCATCAGTTGCTCGGGTGATATCTGGCCCTGCTGGGACAACATTACAGCACGCTCGACAACGTGCTGTAATTCCCTGACATTACCCGGCCAGTCATAATCAGCCATCATCGCTCTGGCGGACTCAGTGAAAACCGGCGGCAAGAGGCCGTAGCGGCGTGAAACCGCCTCAACAAAATGTTCTGCCAGAATCGCAATGTCCTCTACACGATCACGCAACGGGGGAAGATCTATGCCCAGTACATTGAGGCGGAAGTAGAGATCAGATCGGAAGCGGCCTTCAGCCACCATTTTTTTCAGATCGCGGTTTGTGGCTGCGACAACATGGGCATTCACGCTATGCTCGCGGGTCGAACCCAGGCGACGTACCTGACGTCGTTCCAATACATTAAGCAGTTTCGCCTGTAATTCCAGAGGCAGTTCGCCGACCTCATCCAGAAACAAGGTCCCATCTTCTGCTACTTCAATAAGCCCTGGTTTGGCCTGATGCGCGTTGGTGAAGGCACCGCGTTCATAGCCGAATAACTCCGCTTCGATCAGCTCTGACGGTAAAGCGGCACAATCGACATGGACATAGGGCCTGCTCCGCCAGCTGCCGAGTTCATGATAGAGCCTGGCCAGCACATCCTTACCCGTGCCGGTTTCACCGCTTATTAGAATTACCGGATGCTCATGACGACTTTTATCAACCAGCCCGGCTATATGCTCAAGCTGTTGCCTCAGACGCAGCATCACTGGACTCTGACCAATCATTTTGACCGGTTCGTTACCATGGGTCTCACGAACCTGTGAGTAATCCAGTTGCCGGCTGAGCTGTTGCGTCTGCATGACCTTGGATAAAGTCAGCACCAGCTCGTCCAGATCAACAGGCTTTTTCAGGTAATCGGTGGCACCCAGCTTCATCGCAGCAACTGCATCTTCGAGTTCACCGTAAGCGGTCACTACAACCACAGGCAAGTTCCTGCTACTGTCACGGCTACGAATATCACGTAGTAAATCGAGGCCATTGCCGTCCGGTAGTCTGACATCGAGTAGTAATATATCCGGCAGTTCCCTGATCAAGGCAGCACGACCGTCAGCAATCGTTTCCACCCTGTTTACCCTGTGCCCTTCCCGCTCGAGCCTGCGCAGCACTGACTTGGCAAATAAAGTTTCATCTTCTATCAGCAAAACATTCAGCATGAGCTATTCCTGTGACTCCAACCGTTTAGGCAAGCGGATCAGTACTGTAGTGGCCCTGCCCGGCTCGCTATCGTAGATTAATTTGCCATCATGCTGCTTGATGACTTTGAGGGCAAACGGGATACCCAGTCCACAGCCGAGACGCTTGGCTTCGCCATCAGTGACTTGTTCCGCAACCGGGTCGTAGCGCATGCCATTCCCCTGATCCTGAATGCTAAGCTCGACATGAGTCGCAGTTTCGCGGTAAGTAAATTGAATGGTTGAACCGGCCGGGGATGCCTCTATCGCATTCTGAGCCAGGTTGAAGACGGTCTGTTCCATCAGATTGCTGTCGATTGCAATCAGGCTTGCATTATGCCCCCAGCCAGACTTTTGTATTTGCATTTGCTTGTCCGACAGTTGTAACTGAATTAAGGAAATAGCATTCTCTGCGACCTGCCTCAGCGTTTCACTGCTGAAATGAGGTTTATTCGGGTGAAGATAAGTTAACAAGGAGGTGACCCAGCGCTCCAGTCGGTCTACAGCGATAATAATATCGCGGAGAACATCCTGTACCTCGGGATCAGACTGATCATCAAGCGTGACCTGTGCTGCAGCCCGGATACCTGACAGCGGGTTTCGGATATTATGCGCAACCAGTGGAACCAGTTCCCCCATCGCGGCCTGCTTGCGTACCTCGACCAGTTTGTCACGATTGCTCGCCAGTTCCTCAGCCATTACGTTAATGGCCTCTGCCAGCCGGACCAGATCTTCAACACCTCGGCTGGCAATCTGATGGTTCAAATTGCCTTTACTGATGAGTCGGGCGCCATGCATAACGGCAGCTAAAGGTCTTACCAGATTATTTCTGACAAAGCGCCGCGAAAACAGTAATAAACTCACTGCCAGCAGTATTGGTAACGGCACCAACAGCATAAGCTGTGACATCCAGCGCTGCCTGTTCTCTGCCAATCCTGTCTGCTTATCTTTCAACAGGCGGTCAAAGCTGCTGAAAGCATGTTCCAGCTCGGCAAAGGTCTCTTGCTCCAGCTGATAGTCCAGCAGATTTTTTTGCTCTTCACTCAGACTCACTGATCGCAACAATTCGCGGGTTTGTTGTCGGTAATCGGTGTAGGCCGCTTCAATTTGAGTGATGGCTTCAGTCTCGGTGCCGGGCTCGGATAACAGCCTCAGGTCAGCAAGCCCGTCATTGATACGGCGGGAATAAAAGTTATATTCATCGCGGGCATATTGATCATCCAGGAAGGCGGCATCAAAGACTTCCTTGAGCTGACGATAGAGTTCGCCCCGAATGGACTGTACGTGACTGTTCATGGCTGTCAGTCGCAGAGATTCTTCTGAGCTTTTTTGCCAGGCGAATGCCCAGACAATAGCCACACTGGTGGTGATCAGAATCAGAAAGACGAAACTGAGCTCATGCAGTAGCAGGGAGCCCTGAATAGTGTTAAGTCTGGGTAGACGTTTCATACACAAAAAACGGGCACTATGGCCCGTTTTTCCTGTCACCGCTTAAGCGACGCATCAAGCGCCTTCGTTAAAGCCGGCAAAGGTTATCGACTCATCGACCAGAGTCGGTTCGCCTTCAGACCAGCTTTCACCATCGGGTACGACGGTGCGGATCTGGTAGATTTCACCAGGAATTTCTTCCGACAAGGTGAAAATATAGTATTTACCAGCGTAGAGTTTATAACGTTGGTTTTTAGGATCATCGACATAAGGCTGCACGATATATTGTGTGCCTTTTATCTTTTTCCCATTGTAGTTGATGTCGACTTCTTTTTTCTTGGCACCCTCGGCAAAGGCCCAGCGAATTTTACGCTGGAAATAACGCCATTCACCACCGGTCAAGCGATTCATTTCATGGATATCGTATTCCAGGAAAAGGACAAAAACACCATTACCACGCTGGTTTTCCATCGCTTCGTATGGGCGTTTATGCTTGCCAGTGAAAAACTCAAACGCCAGATCACGGCGACCGGTGTTTCGGATATTGGAGACAGCGACTTTAATCGTGTCTTCACGGGAATCATCGACCACGCTCTCTTTCGAGTAGTCGTAAGTCAGCACGCCTGGCTTGTCGATATTATCCAGATGAGCTGAGTCGAACAGCACATTATTGACTTCTGAAAACCCCGGTGCCGCTGACACGGCAGCTATTGCTGCCAGCATCCAGCCACTAAACAGGGTAATGACGATTTTCTTCACAATCTGTTACCTCTTTCTCTCGTCTATGATGATGTTATGCTTAGGTCACTTCCCAGTTTACACAAAGCCTTATGTTATACCGATATCTGAATCAATTTTCGTCCCTGCTGCTGATTGTGACCCTATTTTTATTATTTGGTTGTCAGCCACAAACAGAAAACCGCCTATACGAGCAATATAGCCCGTACAGCTTCGAGGATACGATTCTTAACCTCGACATTGCCATATCGGAATACAACTACCGCATTATACATCGTAGTCATATTGGACAGGCAGTCCGGGATCGTGGTGACAAGGAATTTCCCCTGTCGACCATTACCAGCTTCTGCAATATCACTTATGCCAAGGAAATGATGGAAATCAATCCTCTGTTGATAAATGATATGCCTTGCAATGTCTCAGTGCGTGAAACCGAGGATGGAAAAGTTATTGTGGGCACCAAGCTGATGCAGGAAGCCGTATCGGATCCGGCTCAGAAACGATTCGCTGAGAAAATTAATGCCAATCTTAAAGCTATCATCGGGGCTACGGTTGAGTAGCCCCGATGATGAGACATGATGACTTCTTAATCGTCATCATCCTCTTTGCGTGCTTTTTTCTTCGGATAAGGGTTCACATTATCCAGTGATGGGAAGTTGTACTCAGCGATGATGGCATTGATATCATCACGGCGCTTGTCGATAAACTTATTGAGCAGCTCATTCCACTTCTTATCCTGATAACGGGTGCCCATGCTGAAGCTGAATACCATCGCTTCACCCAGCTCATTCAGGGGCTGCACAGTCATTGGCACATCGGAAACACTGGCATAGTAGCCGGCGATAGGCCCCCATAGGAAGGCCACGTCAATCTCACCCTTGGCCAGCGCACCTTCTACGATACGGCCGGCATTAACGCGGGCATCACCCGGCATCATCTGGTAGTACTCAATCTGATTACCGAGACCCAGATCAATCAGCTTCTTGGTGGCCACACCGCGATCAAACAGACCAATCCGCAGGGGTTCACCTTCCTTGCTGACTTTGGCAACGTCTTCCATGGTTTTCAGCTCATAACCTTCGCCTGAGCGATAGACCATCGCCTCAATCGAGCTCCAGTAAGGCTTGGTTGGTTTGATGAAGTCAGTATGTTCTGGCACGCTCATCGCCAGATCACAGCGGAATTTACCGGTTTCCGGATCGACATTTTTGATGGTGTTTCTTGAGAAACCGATCCGTTGAGGGAACCAGTAGTATTCAACGGGAATACCGAGCTCTTCACCCAGTAGTTCAGCAATTCTGTTATCGAAACCTTCCTTTTCTTTGTTGGAGTAAGGCAGGTTATAACCGTCAGCACAGACCCTGACAGCTTCCTGTCCCGGCAAAGGTTTCAGATCTTCTGCCTGAGCTGTCACCGAGCCCAGTAACAACCCGGATAACAATATCGTCCAGCGCTGGAAATGCGTCATTCTCTCTTCCTTTTATTGGCTTATAAAAAACGTCAGACTGTAAACCTATCACATTTGTTTCATAAATACTGATGGGAAAAACTCCCGACTCGCGTCTGATTTTCCATTTATGAAAATTTATACTTTGCTTGCCTGACCCTATACCGTCACAACGAATCGTCCAGCCAAAAAAAAGACCCGACATCTTACGATGCCGGGCCTTTCTCAGACTTGTTAGATTAATTGCTTAATCTATTTGGGTCTTGGTCTTACAGGCT
>JABURN010000130.1 GCA_014762585.1 Methylophaga sp. | reverse complement strand
ATTTTCATCGCTGCGTTTCTACTGTTGATGCTGGTATTGAGACTCACCCTGCAGCCTTTGAGAGATATTCAGAAACAGGCCAATGAGATTTCCAGTGGTAACTTCACTACCATCAGCAAACTGCCGTGGACCACTGAAGTCAGGCATGTCGCTAATTCAATGAATGGCATGTCGCGCAAAATTGGCGACACCATCGCCCGCCTCAACAACCGTCTGGATTCTTTGAGTGACAGTCTGAAACGCGATCCGTTAACCCGTCTGCTCAATCAGGCGACATTCAGTGTAGATATGAAACGCGCCCTGTCTACCGGTACCAGCGGCTACGTACTCTATTTCAAATTCGATGATCTGGCCGCCATCAGTAAAGAGCTGGGCAATCAACAAGTCGACAAACTGCTGCAATCCTTTGCCGAGCTGCTACGTAAAAATTCGCCCGATGGCGCTGATGCCTATCGTCTATACGGGTCGGAATTTGCGCTGATAAGTCCCCAGGCCGATGTGAATTCAGTCACAGCTTTAGCGGAACAACTCAAGCACGATATCAATGAGTTGGGACAACAATTTGAGCTGGAAGACATGATGCACACCGGTATTGTGTATTTCGATAAGACCAGTGAGTTCGATCGCCTGATGCCGGCTTTAATCGAAGCCTATGAACAGGCCAGAAATATCGGACTCAATGCCTATTTCATCAAGCAGGACAGTATCAGCTCTATGAATGAGCAGGCCTGGCGCGAAGCGATTGTCGATGCCATCGATAACAACACGCCGGAAATCACCTTCACCGCCGAGGCCTATAACTATAGCACCGAAACACCCGTTAAGGTGATGCAGGAAGCCTTTACCGTGGTGAAAGACGCCGATGGCAAAGCACTGTCTATTGGTACTTTCTTCTCTGTAGCTCAGGAATTTGATCTGGCTGAAGATCTCGACAAACTGATTATCAATAAAATCATCCTGAAGATGGAAGCCGAGAAAATCACCACCCCGGTCACCATCAACCTGTCAATGCCATCGGTGTCCTCACTGGGCTTCCAACGCTGGCTCAAAGCGCGTCTGGAACAAACCAGCCTGCCCAATCAGTTGCTGGCTTTCTCGGTCACTGCCTATGCTGCAGCCAAAGATATCACTGCCTTTGACAGCTTCAGCAGCTTTGCCGAATCATTGGGCGCAACCGTGCTGCTGAAACGCTATTCTTCCGACATCATTCCGGTTGATATGCTCCGTGATCTGCACATCGATTATATCCGTCTGGCACGGGATCTCACCCACAACATCAGAGGCAATGCCAGCAAACCGGACTTCCTGGAACTGATTCAGGAGGTCTCCAGCCTGATTGAAATCAAAGTGCTGGCTGAATCTGTAGAAGCCGATGATGACTTTGAAATCGTCAAACAGGCCGGTCTGTTTGGTATCAGTCGCTGAGCCTGAATGCCGGGGATTGAATGCATCTTTACCGCCACAGTCTGATTACGCTGCTACTGGCTTCATTACTGTTTGCCCTGCCGGGTATCGCGAAGCTCAACATCAGCGATGAGGTGCTGGCCAAAATTGAAAGTCAGTACAACAAATTCGCTCGCAAACGCGTCGAAGGTTGGAGGGAGTTAGTTGAGAATCCGGCTAATCACGATCTCCCCGAGAAAGAAAAGCTGGAGCTCGTGAATAAGTTCTTCAATTCCAACGTCATGTTCCTCAATGACATTGATTTATGGAATAAAAAAGACTACTGGGCTACACCACTGGAAATGCTCTCCATCGGTGCAGGTGACTGTGAGGATTACTCCATCGCCAAATACTTCACACTGAAAGAACTCGGTGTCGATGAAGACAAGCTCAGAATCACCTACGTCAAAGCCATCGAAATTGATCAGGCGCATATGGTGCTGACTTATTTCGAGACCAAACGCTCTGTGCCGCTGGTTCTCGATAACCTGATTGTCGATATCAAACCTGCCAGTCGTCGTAATGATCTGGTGCCGGTCTACAGCTTTAACGGTACTGGACTGTGGCTGGCCAAATCGCGTGGTGAAGGTCAGCGGGTCGGTGAAGCTTCCAAGCTTTCTTTATGGAACGATCTTGAAAGACGTATGAAAGAGCAGGCGCTGCAATAATTCAGAATTCATACTCAGCCAACAGCCTGAGTATGGTATCCGGTGTTTTTTTACTGAGGCCGACTAGCACCCCACTTTCCCAGTGCAGTTTTTTACCGGCACCGAAACGTACATCGCCCATCGCTACCGGCCCCAGCGCACGCGTATTTTCACCGCCATAAAATTCAATGGCAGGTTCAAACGCCGGCGACAGACGATAGCGCGTCTGCACGGCCATGGCGGTCTCGAATTCATCCTTAACCTCATCGCCCCACTCATACTCCAGCCACAGATTGGCTGCGCCAACCCATCTTCCCCATTGTTTTTCCATCAACAGAGCTGTTGCCAGTTCCCATTCATCTTCCTGATGGGCTTTTTCCAGTTCAACGATCATGCCCCAGTCCACGGCGTACTCACCCTGTTCGCTCAGCTGTATGCGAGTTTCAAGCTCATAGCCTTCCAGACGAAATGTGTCGCCCTCTTCGGCCGCCAGCAGATAACCTTCGACAAAGATCCGATCATTGAGCGACTGACCGATGCCCAGACGCTGCAGGTGATCGCCATCCGCAGCGACCATACGCCACTCCACTTCCCGCTCCATTGGCTGAACATAGGGGTGATAGACTTTATCCACCGCCAGATCATCTGCGAGCGTCAGTCCCGGAATCAACAACATGACCACTAAAACATAAGGGATGACTATCATGATGATTTCCTTCTGAACATAAAACTGATGCCGGCAGCGACAACCAGCATGAGGATACTGCTGAAATAGGCAGCCGCCTGTTGTGGTGCCGGCGTTGCCTCATAACCCACCAGTGCATAGAGTAACTGTCCAACTGCGGAGCGTTCGCTGATGAAATGCGAGCTGTCCCAAACCGGCGTGGTCGCAGCGATATAATCGGCCTGAATCATGAATTCGACGGCCTGAGCCACCATACTGCCGCCTATTAGCAAGAGAATGAGATAGCCCAGCCAGATTCCGTGGCTTTTACGCATATTGACCAGCAGGTAATAGAAAAACACGCCGACACTAAGCCCGATACCGGCCCCCACTGCACTGCCCATCAGGACCGGACTTAATAAATCCGGAATACCGATAAAGCCTTTGATGTAAAGGATGATTTCAGAGCCTTCACGAACAATAGCGGTGATCACGGCCAGCACGATGGTCACAAGATTGATACGTCGCCACATGGGGTGTGCCTGATGGGGCACAGTGATCATAAATATCAGCAAAGACAGGAAAATCACGCTGTGTAATACAGCGTTAAGCACCTCCTGCCCCGTGCCTTCCATCGCCATCGAGATCGCGCTGAGATTCACTGCGTAAAGATACGCGCCGCTGAAGCCGATTATCAAAGCCACTAGCATCCAGCCTAACTTTCGATTCAAAAGCTGACTCAATGCCAGAAACACACTGATGATTAATGCCGCCTCCAGCACTTCGCGCAGAATGATAATAACCGCATTCAATAACATGACATCACTCCGCGATCACTTTGCCCTGGGCGGTTTTAGGGAAAAACTCGCCAAAGAAGGGATATTCACCAGCAGATAAGGGGCCGATGAAAATGATGGCTTCACTGTTGCCGGCAATCACTTTTTCCCGGTTAAGCTCGTAACTCTCGAATTCCTCTGCAGTCGGGTCCAGGTTTTTCACCAGCAGCTTGACCTTGGTGTCTGCCGGAATCCTGACCTCATCCGGGTAAAACAAATGATCTTTGATTTCGATTTCAATGATTGGCGGACCGGCCATCACCATGGGCGACAGAAAACATAAACACATTAGAATAAGCCATTGTTTCAACTTACTATTCTCCCGGAATTTCAATGGTAACCGCCAATCCCTGCCCCAACGACGAAGGCCCAAGCCGTATCTGACCATGATGTAATTCAACAATATGGCTGACGATGGTCAGGCCCAGACCGCAGCCAAGCTCACCACTGTCATGCCTGTCGCCATGAACTCGATAGAAGCGCTCGAAAACACGCAGATACTGGTCTGCCGGAATACCAGGGCCGGAATCTTCCACTTTGAGTTCCACCGACTCAGCGTGCGGACGCACGCTGACGCGGATTTCGCCACCCTCCGGTGTATATTTATTGGCGTTACTCAATAAGTTCTGTAGCAGTGTTTCCAGCGCGAAGCGGTTCCCTGCAACAAGTGCGCTCTCGCCTTCCAGCGATATCGCCTGCTGTTTGCGTTCGAAATTCACGAAGTCACCGGCAATGACGTTCTGGGCCAGCTTATAAAGATCTAATCTTTCAAAGCGGGCTGATGCCTGGTCGGGAGAGGTTCGGTAAAGCGCCAGGATCTGTTCAATCAAATGGCCCATGCGCTCTATACCGGCTTTCAGCAGGGCTATGTCTTCATCCCCCTCACCCAGTCGTTGTTTGAGATTATGCAGGTGCACTTTAAGCACGCTGATTGGTGTTCTCAGCTCATGTGCGGCATCAGATGCGAAACGCTGCTCTCGATGGAAAGCATCATCCAGCCGGCCCAGCAGGGCATTGGTGTTAGAGACAACCGCGATTAATTCATATGGCACTTTGTCCAGATGAATTGGGCTCAAATCATCGGCGCGTTTACCACGAACCTGATCGGCGAACTGTCGCAGTGGTTTAAGACCAACACCAACGGCTATCCAGATAATCAGTGCTGCGACCGGTATCGCAATCACAATCGGTAACAGGGATTCCAGCACGACCTCTTCAGCCAGGCTGTAGCGGATGTCGATACGCTCTGCCACGACAATCCAGCGATTGAGATGCTGGTCACGGTAGACGAAGTTGCGCCAGCGATAACTGTCGAAGTTGACTTCATGAAAACCCTCACTGAGTTCGCCGGTGACAAACCCGGGCGCATTTCGGGATCGGGTCAGCAGTTGCTTGCCACCGCTGTCCCAGATCTGGAAATAGGTGTATGGCGTCTGTTGTTCGGCAATCCCCTGCTGAATACCTTGTTCGGAATTGGCAGAAGCAATCAGTCTCGCCGTACTCTCCAGCCTCGAGTCAAACAGGCTTTGTGCCTTTTCCATGCTGGACTGATAGCCATGCAGCAAGGCAACAAAATTCACCAGCGTGATCGTAGCCAGCAGCGATAACAGCAGGAACAGACGTATCGACTTCATGCCGCCTTAATGGTGTAACCGACACCGCGAACGGTCTTGATGAAGTGCTCAGGCAGTTTCTTTCTGAGATGGTGGATATGCACTTCAATCGCATTGCTGGCGATCTCTTCCCCCCAGCTGTAGAGCTTGCTTTCCAGACTGTCGCGGGTCTGCACCCGTCCGGTATTTTCCATCAGCATTTTGAGCAGCATAAACTCACGCCGGGAGAGTTCAATCTCTTTACCTGAAACCGTGACAGTCTGCGCTTTGGTGTCCATGGTGACGTCGCCGATAGTCAATCCGGCATGTTTGAAACTGCTCAGTCTTCGCTCGAATACTCTCAGACGGGCGAGTAATTCATCCGTTTCGAAAGGTTTGGCCAGATAATCATCTGCACCGTTATCAAGCCCGGCCACTTTATCCTCCAGCGAGGCCCGGGCGGTCAGAATCAGCACTGGCAAAGCTGCATCCAGTTTACGGATTGCTCTCAACACTTCCTGACCATCCATATCCGGTAAACCGAGATCCAGCACCACCATGTCCGGCACTGACGAAGCTACAGCACTGACAGCCTGCTTTCCCTGCGTCAGATGGTTAACAATAAAGCCTTCATGTTTGAGTGAACGTTTGAGTCCCTCTGCCAGAGAGGCATCATCTTCAATCAGCAATACCTGCATGTTGATGTGTTCTCAGTTGATAACGAACTTGCTGTAATGTATCAGTAATTTCCTGCTGCCGGCCCTGATCTGCCAATGGCCGATCCGGCCGTGCCGGTGCCTGCTGGGCTTTCAACAAATACTGCTCCGCTTTCTGATATTGTCTCTGATCCAGCATAAAAACCCCATAAAAATAATTACTATCGATTCCTTCAGGGTTAATTTCCAGCGCCTGTTTGAGCATTTGCTCGGCTTTATCGTTATCGCCAAAGCCCAATGGCCAGCCGGGGACTTTGAAATACAGCGTTCCAAGACTGGTGTAGGCCGACCCCGCCAGCGCCCTGTCATTAATTTTCAGCGCCTGTTCAAAGTCAGCTTTGGCCGCTTTAGCCAGTCCCAGTGCTCCCAGTCCGCCCTTAATACCGGCATAGCTTGATTGCACAATACCGCGCCAGATGAGAGCCTCGGCAGATGCGGGATTTGCCTGCAACACGGCATCGGCCTCTTTCAGTAAACCCTCAAAGCGTGTTTGCTGCGCTTTGCCCTTGAGCTGATAGTTGGCTTCCGCCCAGTGATGCTGGACTTCAGCCACCTGTTCCATCACATCAGCAGACGCTGAAAAGCTGACCATCATCGCCAACAAAAATAAATATATTTTCATGATTGATTCCTCACAAATAACGTTTAATCACAGCCAGCTGTTTCTGGAAAGATCTATCCACCAGGGATGGAAACAGGCTGTTGATACGCACGAATAATTTCTCCGGCCAGCCCAGGTAACCGCGCTTGTCGTGGTTTTGCAGAAAACTGACCAGTTCTGCAGCGACTTGCTCTGGTGTATCCATCGCATTACCCAATGCCTTGTTCATCTCATTGACCCGCTTATCATTGAGTGCGGTTTGAGTCGCTCTGGGCGCGAAATAACGCACCTCGACCGGGCTATCCATGAGTTCTCGGCTTAATGCTTCACTGAATCCCCTTAAGCCAAACTTGGTCGCACAATAAACGCTGTAACCCGGCATACCGATACTGCCGAGAATGGAGCCGACGTTAATGATCGTCGCTGACGGCAAACGGCTGAATAAAGGCAAAAAGTCACGACAAAGGGCAATCTGGCTGATCAGGTTCACAGACACCAGCTTGTCGAGTTGCTCGTCACTGTAGTCAGTCAAGCGGGCAAACTGGTTGATACCGGCGATATTGATCAGCATTTGAGGCGGTGACAACATGTCGTTGCAGCATTCGACCAGTTTGCTGCGGCCTTCAGCTGAGGCCAAATCAGTTGCCACGGTGTAATGTTTGTCATTAAACCCGTGATTCAATTGTTCCAGTTTATCGCTGTTGATATCGGTCAATACCAGCGTGGCCCCCATGGTGTTCAGTAATTCAGCCACAGACTGGCCAATACCGCCTGCTGCACCGGTCAGGACAATCGTTTTATCTTTCAGACTGTGCATGGCATAGCATCTCCAGTCAGGCTACGAAAAATATTGCCGTAGAGATAATAAAAACGCTGGGCCGAGCGGATAATCAATTCCTGCTCATCAGGCGCAGTTATCTGGTTCATCAAGCTTTCAAAAAACTTCACATGGTCCTGATCCAGCGCCCCGTGAGAACGCAGATAACTGAATGCCTGATTGGGCAGTTTCAATGCCTGTTGAATTGATTCTGCAGCGCGGTCTGCAGAAGTAATACTGGTCCCTTCCAGTACATGCACCATACCGAAGAAGCCCAATGGATTGACACGCTGAGCCATATCATAGGCATAGGCGACCATCAGCTCGGTATGCAGATTGGGCTGACTATTTCTGACAGCTTCCTTATCACCACCACAGGCGGCTATATCATTTAATATCCATTCCTGGTGCCCCACTTCCTCTTCAATATATTCAGCCACCGCGGTGCGCAGCCACTCTTTGCTCTCAGGTAAGCGGCCGCCGACGGTCATCAAAAGCGGTACCGTATGTTTCACATGATGATAAGCCTGTGTCAGAAAATCGTTGTAAAGCTCAGTATCAATGTCACCGGAAAAAGTCCGCTGATAAATCGGGGCTGAAAAAAGCTGTGCTCTTGTCTCGGCTGTTTCAGCCTGT
>JABURN010000203.1 GCA_014762585.1 Methylophaga sp. | reverse complement strand
AGTTGTTTATAAGAGACAGCCTTGTGGGCTGGCAATGGCCTCATTAGCGATCTAAATAAATAAACAGGAGTCAGCGAATGGGACTGCTTATCGACGGCCAGTGGTATGACCGCTGGTATGACACGGCATCCAACCAAGGTCGCTTCAAGCGCGGTGAATCCAAGTTCCGCAATTGGGTGACTGCAGATGGTGAGCCGGGCCCCAGTGGTGACGCTGGGTTCAAAGCTGAAATGGATCGTTACCATTTGTATGTCTCACTGGCCTGTCCATGGGCACACCGGACATTGATATTCCGCAAGCTCAAAGGCCTTGAATCCATGATTTCGCTATCTGTGGTCAACCCCTATATGGGCGAGAACGGCTGGACCTTCGAAGCTGATGACGGCGTCATTGGGGATCCGATTTATGATGCACGTTTTTTACATCAGATCTATACCGCCGCCAATCCTGAATTTACCGGCCGCGTGACCGTGCCGGTATTGTGGGACAAACAGCAGAACCGGATTGTGAATAATGAGTCTGCCGAGATTATCCGTATGTTCAACTCGGCATTTGACCAACTGGGTGCCAGGGACGGTGACTTTTACCCTGAGGCATTACGCACCGAGATTGATGACATCAATGCGTACGTCTATGACCGCATCAACAATGGCGTTTACAAGGCAGGTTTTGCTACTACCCAGGCTGCCTATGAAGAAGCCGTTACGCCACTCTTTGAAGCATTAGATAAGATTGACCAGCGTCTCTCAAAGCAACGATATCTTGTCGGGGAACAGGTCACAGAAGCCGACTGGCGCCTGTTCACCACGCTGCTCCGGTTTGATGCGGTCTACGTCGGCCACTTTAAATGCAATCTGAAACGTATTGCTGACTACCCCAACCTGTCAGGTTATCTTCGTGAGTTGTATCAATGGCCGGGCGTTTCGGATACTGTCAATATGTCTCACATTAAACAGCATTATTATCGCAGTCATCCAACCATTAACCCAACTGGCATCGTGCCGGTCGGCCCGTTACTGGATTTGAATCAGCCGCATGGGCGTGAAAATCTTTGTTAAGACCGAATCCGCGCTGAAATCAGTTCATTCTGACTCTGCTGGCATTCCTTAAAGCGGGCGATTAAAAGCTGAGAACCCTCGCCTGTTCATCCTGGTCAGTAACAGCGAGAAAACTGGATTGCTGGAGCATCAGTCAACAAGGCTGTAGTTTCAGGCAAGTCATAAACTGCATCGCACTCTAAAATTAAAGCTCAGGGTTTCACTACCTTCACGCCAGACGACTAAGAATGGACCATGAATGAAATAACTCAAACCGATGAGCGCTCAGTCGGCAGCGATGACAGTGCCAGCGCTCGTGCAGGACTGGCAAAACTGATTGCACGTTATGCACCGCATGATGGCCTGTTCGACCTGCCTTTGCCCGGCGTTCACCTGCTTCGGACCTCCAGCAAAGATACCAACCCGACGCGCGCCGTCACCAATCCCGGTATGTGTATTATCGCCCAGGGCGCCAAACGTGTACTGATCGGACAGGATGTCTACGATTACGATAATTCCCGTATGGCGGTCTACTCTACCGAAGTGCCGGTGTCTGCCAAAATCGTCAAAGCCAGCGAAGCTGAGCCCTATCTTTGCCTGATTGTTGACATTGAACCGCAGAAACTCGCTGAACTGACCATGAAAGCTTTTCCCCATGGCGTGCCACGGGTGCAGCATCCACGAGCGCTGTTTATCGGCAAGGCGAATCCCAAAATTGTTGAGGCGGGTTCCCGTCTGCTGGAATTATTGGCACAGCCTGATGATGCTGAGTTTCTGCAGCCTTTGATTATCGATGAAATCTTCATCCGCCTGCTTCGTAGTGATATCGGTTCGCTGGTTGCCCAAATCGCCTCCAACGACTCCAGCCTGCAACGGATTTCGAGGGCTATAAGCTGGATCCGCGAACACTTCAAAGAACCGATGAAGGTAGAAAAACTGGCTGCCATGAGCAATATGAGTGTCTCTGCCTTTCATGCCCACTTTAAGACGGTCACCAGCATGACACCTTTGCAGTTTCAGAAAGAGCTGCGACTGCATGAGGCAAAACAGCTGATGCTGACTCGAATGATGGATGTCAGCACTGCCTGTATGTATGTGGGCTACTCCAGTGTGTCTCAGTTCAGTCGTGAGTACAGTCGTTTATTCGGTGTACCACCCAGCAAAGATGCCCGTTCACAGCTGACAGCCAGCTAAACCGATAATAAAAACCGCATGCGTTTTCTAAATTTAAGGGATTGTGTATGAAAATCACTATTAACGAGCAAGTTCACCAGGTCGATGTACCTGACGACATGCCCATCTTGTGGGCACTGCGTGATGTCTTAGGCATGACCGGCACCAAGTTCGGTTGCGGTCAGTCACTGTGCGGCGCCTGCACGGTGATGCTCGATGGTCAGCCCATCCGCTCCTGTGTGACCCCGGTCAAACAGGCCGAAAACAAAAAACTGACTACGATTGAGGCAATCTCTGAGCAACCCGCGGGTCGTGCCATTCAGGCTGCTTGGCTGGAAAAGAATGTGCCCCAATGTGGTTACTGTCAGTCCGGTCAGATAGTTTCTGCCACCGCGCTGCTCAACACCAATCCCAAACCCAGTGATGAGGATATCAACAACGCCATGAGCGGCAATATCTGTCGCTGCGGCACCTATACCCGCATTCGTGATGCCATCAAACAGGCAGCCAACAAACTGGAGGCCGGTCATGAAGGATAATATCGTTAACATCAGCCGCCGCGGTTTTGTCAAAGGTTTTGCGCTGAGTGGTCTGGTATTGGCCGTCGGTCTGCCGGGGCTGTCCGCCGAAGAAGAAAAGCCCAAGTATGGCCGAGATGCCATGCCTAACGGCTGGGTTGATAATCCACTGGTGTTCGTGTCGATTGCTGAGGACGGCACTGTCACCATCGTTGCCCACCGCGCAGAAATGGGTCAGGGGGTACGTACCAGCCTGCCTATGGTGGTGGCCGATGAAATGGAGGCTGACTGGGAGCGGGTCAAGGTCGTTCAGGCGCCGGGTAATGAGCAAAAATATGGCAATCAGAACACCGATGGATCCCGCAGTGTTCGCCACTTTTTCATGCCGATGCGCAATGTGGGCTCAGCCGCCCGCATGATGCTGGAAACAGCAGCGGCGGCGATGATGGCAGTGCCGGTCTCAGAAGTGAAAGCGCTGAATCATGAAGTGATTCACCAGCCTTCAGGCCGCAAAATGGGCTATGGCGAACTGGCCCAGGCGGCTGCTCAGTTAGACGTGCCGGAACGTTCCAGTCTGCAATATAAATCAGCTGAAGATTTTCGCTACATCGGCAAAAACAGCAGTAAGAATATCGACGGTCAGGCCATCGCGACCGGCCAAGCCGAATATGGCATGGATGTTCGCCTCGATGACATGGTCTATGCTGTCGTTGCCCATCCGCCCGCTTATGGCGACACGCTAAAGTCCTTTGATGATAGTGAAGCATTGAAAGTCCCGGGCGTGATTAAAACGCTGACTCTGCCCTCTTCCCCGCCGCCTGCGGTATTCAATCCGTTGGGCGGGGTGGTCGTGGTTGCCGAGAATACCTGGGCAGCGATGGAAGGCCGTAAAAAACTCAAGATCGAGTGGAACAAAGGCCCGAACAGCGACTATGACTCAAAGGCTTTTCGTCAAACGCTGGAACAGTCAGCCAAACAAAAAGGTGGCAAAGTCCTGAGACAGCTTGGTGATGCATACAAGACACTGGAAAATGCTGAATCGACCCTCAGTGCCGGCTACTACATTCCGCACCTGGCACAGGCACCGATGGAGCCGCCTGTAGCGACCGCCCATTTCCAGGGCGATGCCTGTGAGCTTTGGGCTTCGACACAAAATCCCCAGGCCAGCGTGGATACCGTGGCCAAGTGGCTGGAACTCAAACCAGAACAGGTCACCGTGAATGTCACCTTGCTTGGCGGCGGTTTCGGACGTAAATCCAAGCCTGACTATCTGGTTGAGGCGGCCCTGACCTCCAAAGCGATGGATGGCAAACCGGTCAAACTGGTCTGGACACGTGAAGACGATATCCAGCATGCCTACTATCACACGGTGTCTTACGAACACCTTGAAGCCGCATTTGATGAGAACGGAAAAACCCAGGCCTGGTTGCATCGTACCGTCGCGCCTTCGATCTCTTCGACATTTGATGCCAGCTCTGTGCATCAAATGCCGATCGAAATCGGTATGGGCGTGGTGAATATCCCTTATGCCATTCCTAATATTCAGCTGGAAAACCCGGCTGCTAAAAACCATACCCGAATTGGCTGGTTCCGCTCTGTCTCCAATCTACCTCATGCCTTTGCTGTGCAGTCATTTATTGCAGAAATGGCGCACCAACAACAACGTGATCACAAGGAACTGCTGCTGGAACTGATTGGTGATGATCGTCAGATTGACCCGCGCACCCTACAGGATGACTGGAACTATGGTCAGTCACCGGAGATTTATCCCATCGACACCGGTCGCCTGCGCCGGGTTGTTGAGCTTGTCACAGACAAAGCCAGCTGGGGCAAGTCATTACCGTCAGGTAAAGGTCAGGGTCTGGCTGCCCACTACAGCTTTGTTTCCTATGTCGCAGCTGTGGTCGAGGTTGAAGTCAGTGATGACGGTGAAGTCTCGATACCCCAGGTCGATATTGCTATCGACTGCGGCCCGCAGGTGAATCCTGAGCGTATCCGTTCACAGCTGGAAGGTGCCTGTGTGATGGGCATCAGCTTTGCCATGCTGGGAGAAATCAGCTTCAAGGATGGTGTGGCAGAACAGGATAACTTTGATGGTTATCAGGTCACCCGAATGGATGGCGCACCGGGCAGAATCAATGTCCACTTTGTACCAGCCAAAGATTACAACCAGCCGCTTGGCGGTGTTGGTGAACCCGGCATGCCACCAATTGCGCCGGCCTTGTGTAATGCCATTTTCAACGCGACCAAGAAGCGCATCCGTAACCTGCCCATCCGTTATCAACTGGAGGCCTAGATGCAAAGCACCGATATCACGGTTCTGCAGCAGGTACTAAGCTGGCACGAAGCCGGTCACGTTGTCTGGCTGAGCACGGTGATAAAAACCTATGGTTCCAGCCCCAGACAACCCGGTGCGATGTGCGCCATCCGGCAGGATGGCGCCCTTATCGGCTCAGTCTCGGGTGGCTGCATAGAGGAAGACCTCAAAGACAAGGTTCTGTCGGGAGAACTGGCCGGAACAAAACTAAGGCTGCTGACTTATGGTGAATCGGTTGAAGAACGAGACCGGTTTCGTCTCCCCTGCGGGGGCACCTTGCGCCTTTCTGTGGAGAAAGTGACGGATATCAGCTGGGCGAAACAAGTGCTGGAAACGATTGAACAGCGCCGGACTATTCAGCGCCGGCTTGATATCGTTCAGGCAAAAAGCTTTATTGAGCCGGCAGACAGTGAAGACCTGGTTCAGGAAAAAGCTACAGAGCTGACTTTCAGCTATGGTCCACGTGCCCGCCTGTTGTTGATCGGTGCCGGTGAAACTTCCGGTTATTTAGCCAAAATGGCCTCGGCACTGGATTACCAGGTGCTGGTTGCCGAGCCACGTGAGGACATGCAACAAACCTGGTTGGCTGAAGATGGCGAGTTACTGGCGATGATGCCCGATGACGCAGTGGTCAAAATCGCACCGGATCAGCATACCGCCATTATTACCCTGACCCATGATCCCAAGCTCGACGACATGGCTTTACTGGAAGCACTGAAATCAGAGGCGTTTTTTATTGGTGCTTTAGGTTCCAGCCGTACCAATGCCAAACGTCGGGAACGACTGGCCATGTTTGATCTGACGCCAGAACAGATTGACCGCCTGCATGGTCCGGTGGGCCTGGATATCGGCAGCAAAACCCCGGCTGAGATTGCCGTTTCCATCCTGGCACAGCTGATTGAGCTGAGACGCAAAAGCCAGCAATCACAGCAGCAACCCGTTGTACGTGCAGTCAGTAACGGTTGAATGACAGCAAAAAACATCGCGCCACTCGTTCTGGCTGCCGGACAATCCTGCCGCTTCGGCAGTGACAAGCTGTTGCATACTATCTCTCATCAGGGGGATGAAAAACCGCTGATTTTGCATAGTTTATCGTCCTGGGTCGAAGTTTTCCCAGTAGTTAATGTGGTGGTGCGGGAAGATAATGAGGCCCTGCTGCAGTTGCTTACAGGCTGCGACATTTCTGGGCGGCTCAGACTAATCACAACGGCAAATGCGCACAAGGGCATGAGCCAATCTTTCATTGCCGGTGTTAAAGCCCGTAGGCAGGCTGACGGCTGGTTAGTCGGGCTTGGGGATATGCCCTATCTCGATAGCCGGGTGATAGCAGCTTCTCTGGCAGCGCTGGAATCCGGTGCGCAGATCACTCTGCCTGAGTTCATGGGGCGGCGCGGTCATCCAGTCGGTTTTGCAGCCCGTTTTCTTCCACAGTTACTGGCGTTAAAAGCTGATACCGGAGCCAGAGGTATTATTCAGTCTCACAAAAAGCTGGTTTATCCGATACAAGCCGACAATGAAGGTATCTTCCGTGATATTGACTGCCCGGAAGATCTCCAGCAGCTTGATAACTAGACTGGATTACACCACCGGCAATCTGACTTCGAACAGACTACCAGCACCGAGTTTGCTTTCGACCGAAATTGAGCCGCGCATCAGTTCTACGATCTGGCGTGAAATGGTCAGGCCGATACCCGTGCCTTCAACATGGCTGTTTTCAGCATCAAGACGTTCAAAAGGCTCGAACAACAATTCAAGATGTTCTTCTGCAATACCTTGGCCATCATCGGCGATAGCAATGGCGGCATGACTATCGCGGCTCGTGACATTTATTGAGACTTTGCCGCCCGGACGATTGTATTTGATGGCATTACTCAGCAGGTTAAGCAGGACCTGTTTCAACCTGCCTTGATCGGCCATTGCCACAACCTGCTCCTGATTGTTGTGCTCTATCTCAATCTGTTTTTCACCGGCAAACTGGGCAATCAAAACCAGGCATTCCTGAATGGTTTCATTCAAATCAACCTCCTTGATTTGCAGTGACATCTTCCCTGACTCTACTTTAGATAAATCCAACAACTCATTGATTAGGGATAATAAATGCTTTCCAGCTTTCATGATTTCTGCCGCGGACTTTTTATCGTCCTGCTGTCCCGCCGGGTTGGTTTCAATCAATTGACTGTAGCCCATGACAGCATTCAAAGGGGTTCTTAGCTCATGACTCATATTGGCCAGAAATCGCGATTTGGCTTTATTGGCTGACTCAGCGCGTTCACGGGCAATACTCAGTTCAGCTTCGACCTGTTTACGCCAGCGAATTTCACGTGAGAGTTTCCAACTCCACATGGCAAATATCATGATTAAACAGGCAGCTGAACCAGCCACGCTGATAAGCAGGGTTGGATCGGTTTTATGCTCGTAGGTGACTGCTACCCAGTTGCGGGAGATCAGATTTTTTTCCTGGGTAGTGACTGAGTTGAGGCCTTTTGCCAGAATCGACTGCAGCAACGGCAAATCATCTTTGGCAGCCATGTACAGGTTGGCGCCATAGGGAGTCTCTGCAGCAATTTTGACATTAGCAAAGCCAAGATTCCGGGCAACGTAATTAATAACAACGAGATTTCCCATATAAGCGTCGACTTTACCCGCGTTCAGTGCAGCCAGCGCTTCATCGGCGATATCGACACGGTATAGTTCGATTTGGGGATGATTTTTTTCCAGCGCCCGGGCGGCGGCACCATAGCGAAATACTGCGACCTTTTTATTATTGAGATCTTCCAATTCATGTATGGAATTTGTTTCTTCCCGGGTGAAGATGACAAAGGGCATCTTCAGAAATGAGGGTGAGATAACTGAATAATCAGAATCATTCAGATTATGCGGTGCCGAAAAGACAGAG
>JABURN010000120.1 GCA_014762585.1 Methylophaga sp. | reverse complement strand
ATGCCGGAGGCGATGGAACGCGGGCTGGCAACGCCCACAATTAACACGCGTTTGCCTTGCAGGAAACCCATAAGTCTCTCCTAAACTGCGGATAAAGCGGGATAACTTACCTGATTTTAACATCAACGGGAAGGGCGACCGTGCAGTAATCTCGTGATAATCTTGGTCACACATCTGGTTCCAATTTTGACGTTGTGAGAATGAAACTGAGATATCTGCTGGTTTGCCTGTCGCTGCTTGTTGTCACCGCCTGTGAGTTTGGTGCGGTGAACTCACCTTATCCGGATAAGAACCCTGAGCTTGATACGCTCTATACCTCGTTCTCCCTGCGTCCCAAACATCTCGACCCGGCTCGTTCCTACAGCGCCAATGAAATCGCCATTACCGGTCAGATATACGAGCCTCCCTATCAGTATCATTATCTCAAGCGGCCATACCAGCTCGAGCCCCTGGTGGCAGCCGATATGCCTGAAGTCAATTACCTTGATGAAAATGATCAGCCTGTCGCAGAAGACAGTGATGATGTTGCCTACAGTGTGTACACCATTCCGCTTAAAAGCGGTGTGTTTTACCAGCCACATCCGTCCTTTGCCCGCGATGAAACCGGCAACTTTCTTTATCACGCTCTCAATAATGAGCAACTGGAAGAGATCGAAAAACTCGCCGATTTCGAGCAAACAGACACACGCGAGCTGAAAGCACAGGACTTTGTTTATCAGATAAAACGTCTGGCTCATCCCGAGATTCATTCCCCCATTCTGGGGCTGATGGGTGAGCACATTGTCGGTCTGACCGACTACGCTCAACAATTACGCGAATTACGCCAGCAGGATCAGCCATTTGATCTTCGTGATTTACCACTAGAGGGCGTTAAAGCCATAGATGATTACCACTATCAAATTAAAGTCTATGGCAAATATCCTCAGCTTCGTTTCTGGCTGGCGATGCCGTTCTTTGCCCCGATTCCCTGGGAAGCGGAACAGTTTTATGCTCAGCCGGGGCTGATTGACAAAAACATCACGATTGACTGGTACCCGGTCGGCACCGGGCCGTTTTATATGACGGAAAATGATCCCAACCGTCGTATGGTCCTGAGTAAGAATCCTCACTTCCACGGTGAGTTCTATCCGACAGAGGGCGATCCCGGTGATGCCGAAGCCGGGCTGCTGGATGATGCCGGCAAACCTTTACCCTTGATTGATAAAATCGTTTTCACTCTGGAGAAAGAAAACACTTCTTACTGGGGTAAATTTATTCAGGGTTATTATGACGTAAGCGGCATCAGTTCAGACAGCTTCGATCAGGCTGTACAGGTCTCCTCGGCCGGCGAATTCGGCCTCAGCGATGCGATGAAAGAGAAGGGCATCCAGCTGGAAACGGCGGTGGGCACCTCAACTTTTTATATCGGCTTTAACATGCTGGATCCGGTCGTTGGCGGCTACAGCGAAAAAGCGAAAAAACTCAGACGCGCTATCGCGATTGCCATTGATCATGAGGAATACATATCCATCTTTGCCAATGGTCGCGGTATACCGGCACAGGGACCGGTTCCACCGGGCATATTCGGCTATGTCGACGGTGGGGCCGGCATCAATCCGCATGTGTATGACTGGCAGAATGGTGAACCGGTGAGACGGCCACTGGAAGACGCAAAACAGCTGCTGGCCGAAGCTGGGTACCCAAAAGGGCGTGATGCAGAAACGGGTGAACCATTAGTACTGTATTTTGATGTGCCCGCCAGTGGTCCTGACAGTAAGGCGCAGTTGGACTGGCTTCGCAAGCAGTTCCGTAAACTCAATGTTCAACTGGTGATCCGCAGCACCGACTATAACCGCTTCCAGGATAAAATGCGTCGCGGACAGGCACAGATCTTCCAGTGGGGCTGGAATGCCGACTACCCGGATCCGGAAAACTTTCTTTTCCTGCTCTATGGGCCCAACGGCAAAGTCGAAACCGGTGGCGAGAATGCCGCCAACTATGAAAACAAGGCTTTCGACAAACTGTTTGAGTCGATGCGGGTAATGCCAAACAATGATGAGCGGCTAGAGATCATTCAGCGGATGGCCGATATCGCAAGAGAAGATGGGCCCTGGGTATGGGGGTTTCATCCAAAAATGTTCACGCTCTATCATGCCTGGAATCACAATATCAAACCGAACTTGATGGCCAATAACACCCTGAAATACCGTCGCCTAGATACCGAGTTGAGGCAAGAACTGCAGAATAAATGGAACAGGCCAACGGTGTGGCCATTGTTATTGTTGTTATTGGCGCTACTGCTGGTGATATTGCCGGCAGCGATGGTTTACCGTCATAAAAAGCATAAAAAACATTCAATTCCAGCTGCATGAGCAGCAGATTTTTTGTGAACGGTTAGGTAAAATACCCGCCTTGATTGTGTTGTTTCTGCCGGATGCTTTAGAGGGAGTTTAAGAGTGGATCTTGCTACGCTGCTGGGCCTTATCACCGCCTGGGGATTGATTATCGCGACGATTGCCTTGGGTGCGGCTGCGGGGACCTTCGTCAACATGCCCTCGCTGGCCATTGTTCTCGGCGGCACGTTTGCCGTTGTGCTAATGCGCTTTACTCTGGGGCAGTTTATTGGTTCGATTAAAACCGCGACCAAAGCTTTCCTGCACAAATCTGAATCTCCGCAGGCCATCATTGAAAACGTGGTTGAGCTTGCCGGTATCGCCCGTAAAGAAGGGCTGTTGGCACTGGAGCGTCAGGAAATCAATAACCCGGTGCTCTCCAAAGGCATCATGATGCTGGTTGACGGTCATGAACCGGCTGTGGTCAAAAAAGCACTGATCACTGAAATGAACGAAACCCTTAATCGTCACAGTCTTGGTCAGCAGATTTTCAAAGCCATGGGCGATGCAGCGCCTGCCATGGGGATGATTGGTACCCTGGTTGGTCTGGTTCAGATGCTGAGTAATATGTCCGACCCTAAATCCATCGGCCCGGCGATGGCAGTCGCACTGCTGACGACACTGTACGGGGCCATGCTGGCCAATATGTTTGCTTTGCCCATTGCCGACAAACTGTCGCTTCGCAGCAGTGAAGAGCAGATGAATAAAAACATCATCATTGAGAGCGTGCTCGGCATTCAGGAAGGGCAGAACCCTAAAATTCTGGGTGAAATCCTGAAAAACTTTCTTCCCGCCTCCAAACGTGACGCCGAAGAAGAAGCTGCAGCCTGACATCGCTGCCTTTGTCTATGAGTGAGAATTCAAACAGAGTCAAGCGTGACGCAGAGGGCTTGCCTGCCTATATGGCGACCTTTGCTGACCTGATGTCGCTGCTCATGTGCTTCTTTGTGTTGCTGCTGTCGTTTGCGGAAATTGACGCACTGAAATACAAAATGGTGGTGAAGTCACTGGAAAATGCTTTTGGTGTTCAGCGTGAGGTGCCAAAAGACGAAATCCCTGAAGGAACCAGTATCATCGCGCAGGAGTTCAGTCCAGGTGAACCCAAACCGACTCCCCTGAAAGTGGTCAGACAGGATACAATGGACGAAACCCGTGAGCAGCTCAAGGTCACGGCTGATGCCGAACAACTGGCGCAGCAGCAGGTAAAAGAAGTAGCTGAAGAGACCCAGGAATTCAGGGAAGCGCTGGAGCAGGAAATCAAAGACGGGCTGATCGTGGTGGAGAGTCAGTTCAGCCGTATCGTGATTCGCATCAGGGAAAAAGGCTCATTCCCTTCTGGTGATGCCCGCCTGAATCCCGGCTTTGTACCTATTCTGGGTAAAATTCACGATGTGTTGCTGAACACCGATGGCCGAGTTGCCGTGGCAGGACATACTGACAATGTTCCCATTAACACAGCCCGATACCGTTCCAACTGGGAGCTGTCGACTTCACGGGCCACCTCGGTGGTGCATGAATTACTGGCACCAGGTCAGATCCCGACCGAGCGTTTTGTACTTGAGGGCTATGCTGATACCAAGCCGCTGGTGCCGAATGACACCATCGAAAACCGGGCTAAAAACCGGCGGGTTGAGATTATTGTTCTTAAGTCAGCAGTTGAAGAGGAACTGACCCGCTCGATTGATGAATTGATGCAGGAGCATGAATCCGTTGATAGCGAAATCAGTCCCTTATATGAATAACAGGAGTTGACCATGAAATACCTGAACCAAACAATCTGTTTAATAGGCTTAATGCTGTTGAGTTCTATCGCAACTGCCGCATCATGGCAGCTGGATAACAGTCAGTCTCAGCTCAGCTTTGTCTCGGTCAAGAAAAATAATATTGCGGAAGTACATCATTTTGACTGGATCGCCGGCTCAGTCAATGAGGCGGGCGAACTTGCTGTCGAGATTGATTTGACCAGTGTTAATACCGGCATCGAAATCCGTGACTCTCGGATGAAAGAATTTTTCTTTGAAGTCGGCGCTTATCCGACTGCCGACCTGCACGCCCAGATTGATCCGGCCTTTATCAGTGAATTGAAGGTAGGCCAATCCAAGCCGCTGGCGCTGGATGCTGAGCTGGATCTGCATGGTCAGCAACAAGCTGTGAATCTGCTATTGATGGTGACCAAAATCAGTGACAAAGAACTGCTGGTGGTCTCCAACCAACCGGTGATTCTTAATGTGGCTGATTATGATCTGGTCAAAGGCCTGGAAAAATTACGAGAACTGGCCGGTCTGCCGAGTATCAGCCAGGCGGTACCCGTCAGTTTCTATTTAACGTTGAACGCGATGTAAAGAGGTTAAGACCGCGTCATGAAAAAGTTTTCAGTTGAAACCGGCATTGTTATCCCGATGGACCGACCCAACGTGGACACCGATGCCATTATCCCAAAGCAGTTTCTTAAATCCATCAAACGGACCGGTTTCGGCCCTAATCTGTTTGATGAGTGGCGTTACCTGGATCACGGTGAACCCGGACAGGATTGCAGCGAGAGACCTATTAACCCTGATTTTGAACTCAACCAACCGCGTTACCAGGGTGGCACAGTGCTGCTGGCACGTGAAAACTTCGGTTGCGGTTCCAGCCGGGAACACGCGGTGTGGGCTCTGGATGATTTCGGCATCCGCGTGATTATCGCACCGAGCTTTGCCGATATTTTCTTCAGTAACACCAGTAAGAACGGTATTCTCGCCATCACACTCGAAGAAAAGCTGATTGATAAGCTGTTTGCTCAGGTAGAGGCCACGCCGGGCTACCAACTCAAGGTTGATTTACCAGCGCAGACGATTACACTGCCCGAGGGTGAAACTATCGAGTTCGAGATCGACGGCTTTAAAAAACACTGCCTGCTGGAAGGTCTGGACGATATCGGTCTGACCCTGCAGCACACTGCAGATATTGAAGCTTACGAGGCCAAACGTAAACAGGATGCACCCTGGCTGTTTTCCTGAAACAAGATATAGCAATTTAAAGAAAGCAAAATGACAAAAAAAATAGCAGTTCTGCCCGGCGACGGGATTGGACCTGAGATCGTCGCTGAAGCGGTCAAGGTATTGGAAAAACTCCGCACTGAAGGGCTGGATATCAGTCTTGATTATGGACTGGTCGGCGGCGCCGCCTATGACGAAACCGGCACGCCATTGCCTGAAGCCACACTGGCCTTGGCCAAAGACGCTGATGCGATCCTGCTCGGCGCAGTGGGTGGCTACAAGTGGGAATCACTGGATATCAGCGTTCGCCCGGAAAAAGGTCTGTTGGGACTGCGTAGCGAACTGAATCTATTCGCTAATCTGCGACCAGCTATTCTTTACCCGCAACTGGCCGGGGCATCTACCCTCAAGCCTGAAGTGGTAGCGGGTCTGGACCTGATGATTGTGCGTGAGCTGACCGGAGGTATTTACTTCGGCCAGCCCCGTGGTGTCCGTACTCTGGAAAACGGCGAGAAGCAGGGCTACAACACGCTGGTTTACCGTGAAAGTGAAATCCAGCGTATTGGTAAAGTCGCTTTTGATATTGCCGGTAAACGTCAGGGACGTGTCTGCTCAGTTGATAAAGCAAATGTGCTGGAATGCACGGAACTGTGGCGTGAAACTATGACAGAATTGGCCAAGGATTATACCGATGTCGAACTCAGTCATATGTACGTTGATAACGCCGCCATGCAACTGGTGCGTGCACCCAAGCAATTTGATGTGATGGTGACCACCAATATGTTTGGTGACATCCTGTCAGATTGCGCCTCCATGCTGACCGGTTCTATCGGCATGCTGCCGTCCGCCTCGCTGGATGAAAACAGCAAAGGGATGTACGAACCGATTCACGGTAGTGCACCGGATATCGCCGGCCAGAATATCGCCAATCCACTGGCAACCATTCTGTCAGCTGCTATGATGTTACGTTACACGCTCGATGAAGCTGAAATGGCTGATCGAATTGAAAAAGCTGTGAGCCAGGTGCTGGATGATGGTCTCAGAACGGCCGACATCTATTCAGAAGGCAGTACCCGAGTATCGACATCGGAAATGGGCGATGCGGTCGTCGCAGCTCTGTAATCCCAAGATAAAAGGTGAAATGTGAGTAAACAAGTTGATGTTGCAGTCGTTGGCGCCACCGGTGCTGTCGGTGAAACCATGCTGGAAATCCTGCACCAGCGCAATTTCCCGGTCGGTAAAGTCTATGCACTGGCCAGTGAGCGCAGTGCCGGCAGCAGAGTCAGTTTCGGTAACAAATCACTGGTTGTAGAAGACCTGGCGACATTCGATTTCTCCAAAGTACAGGTGGGCCTGTTCTCGCCGGGTGCCAGCGTGTCTGCTGAATATGCACCGAAAGCGGCAGCAGCCGGTTGTGTGGTCATCGACAACACTTCTCAGTTCCGTTACGACAAAGACATCCCCCTGGTCGTGCCGGAAGTCAATCCGGATGCGGTTGCTGACTATAAAAACCGTGGCATTATTGCCAACCCAAACTGCTCCACTATTCAGATGATGGTAGCGCTGAAGCCTATCTATGATGCTGTGGGCATCACCAGAATTAACGTCTGTACCTATCAGGCTGTTTCCGGCTCAGGCAAGCCTGCTATGGACGAACTGGCCAAACAAACCGCCGATCTGCTGAATGGTCGCCCGGTAGAAGCCAGTGTTTATCCAAAACAGATCGCTTTCAACGTGCTGCCGCAAATTGATGTGTTCCAGGATAACGGCTACACCAAAGAAGAAATGAAAATGGTGTGGGAGACCCGCAAAATCATGGGAGATGAGAATATTCTCGTGAACCCGACCGCGGTTCGTGTGCCGGTGTTCTTCGGTCACTCTGAAGCGATTCATATCGAAACCCGTGACAAGATGACTGCTGAACAGGCCACAGAGCTACTCAAGCAGTCTCCGGGCATCGTTGTGCTCGACGATCGGAATGATGGTGGCTATCCTACTGCTGTGACAGAAGCCTCCGGTCAGGATCCGGTCTATGTGGGTCGTATTCGTGAAGATATTTCGCATCCCAAAGGTTTGAATTTGTGGGTAGTTGCGGATAATGTACGTAAAGGCGCGGCATTGAACAGCGTGCAGATAGCAGAAGTGCTTGTCGAGAAGTATCTCTGAGCAGCGCATAAGGAAGATGAGGGGATGAAGATGAAGAAACGAGTTCTGGCCGGTATGGTGGCGGCAGCCACGATGGGTCTTTTTACTCCCCTCACCAGCCACGCTTTCGGGCTGGGAAAAATTGACGTGATGTCGGCTCTGAACGAACCGTTCAGAGCCGAAATCGGTCTCACCGCACTGCGTCCTGAGGAGAAAGACAATCTCCAGGTCAAAATGGCCTCAGAGGCTGAGTTTAGTAAGGCGGGTCTCAACCGCAGTATGCTACTTAATCAGATGCAGTTCGACATCATCGAATCCGGTGGTCGCAGTAAAATTCTGATTACCTCCAAGCAAGCTATTAAAGAACCATTCCTGGACTTTCTGATTTCCGCCACTGCCGGTTCCGGTATTCTAATCCGGGAATACACCGTGTTGCTGGATCCTCCGGAATATGTGACTGCAGCCAGCAGGGGCACAACTCAAGCTGCCACCACTGAAGCCACAACAAGTACTGAGCAGCCCAGCACCACGCGTTATC
>JABURN010000223.1 GCA_014762585.1 Methylophaga sp. | reverse complement strand
TTTTTTTTTTTTTTATGTATGCGGCGCACACCTGGATCTACACAGGGTGGATCGTCGGCAGCGTCAGATGTGTATAAGAGACCTATTTATTCCAGCAGGGTTCGGTGGCTTTGCAGGAACTGGAATGGCATCTCTTCGCCCTGCTGTTTTTGCTCGGCGGCGCCTACACTTTGAAACATGATGAACATGTACGTGTAGACATTCTTTACCAGAGCCGCTTTGTCAGTGACCGTGGCCGCGCCTGGATCAGTATCCTCGGCACTTGTCTGTTTCTGTTTCCTTTCTGCTTCCTGATTTTGTTCACCAGCTGGCCTTTTGTTGAAAATGCTTTTTACTACAAAGAGGGCTCACCCGACCCTGGCGGCCTGCCCTACCGTTTTCTGCTGAAAGGCGCGATTCTGGTCGCTTTTGTCATGCTGATGCTGCAGGGCCTGTCTGAACTACTCAAGCAGGTCGAAGTTTTACGTCACAAGGAGAGCCGCTGATGGAATACTGGGCTCTCGCCATGTTCGCCGTGTTGTTCCTGCTGTTGCTGGCAGGCTACCCGGTGGCTTTCACGCTGGGCGCTATCGCCCTCGCCTTCGGCGGCATTTTCCTGGGCATGGACTTCTTCAATCTGTTGCCGCTCCGTATCTGGGGCATTATGACCAACTTCACGCTACTGGCGGTGCCGCTGTTCGTGTTTATGGGGGTACTGCTGGAGAAGTCCGGCATTGCTGAAGAACTGCTCGATACCATGGGTCGGCTATTTGGTAAGGTCCGTGGTGGCCTGGCCATTTCTGTGGTTGTAGTCGGCGCTCTGCTCGCCGCCACAACCGGTGTGGTCGGTGCTTCTGTCGTCACCATGGCGGTGATTGCGCTACCGGTCATGCTGAAGCGGGGTTATGCCCCGTCACTGGCCAGCGGCACCATTGCCGCCTCCGGCACCCTGGGACAGATCATTCCGCCCAGTATCATTCTAATCCTGCTGGGGGACGTGATAGGTGTACCAGTGGGTGAATTGTTTATTGCTGCCACCATCCCCGGTGCGCTGCTTATCGGTGGTTACATTCTTTATATCGTCTGGGTCGCCTGGCGCAAACCTGAACTGGCACCGGCAATGAACAGCAATGAAGAGTTTGATACCGGCCTCGCTTTGGCCGTCATTAAAAGCCTGCTGCCCCCATTATTTCTGATTATCGCGGTGCTGGGTTCCATTTTCTTCGGCGTGGCCTCGCCCACCGAATCTGCGGCAGTGGGTGCATTGGGCGCCATGATCCTGGCAGCACTGCATAAACGTCTTGATCTGGATAATCTGCGTGAAGCGATGCAGAAAACCACCCGACTGACCAGCATGGTGTTTATCATCTTTATCGGTGCGACAGCCTTTGGACTGGTCTTTGTCGGCATGGGCGGGGACAAGCTGATTCTGGATATTTTCAGTGGTCTGCCCGGCGGTAAATGGACCTTCCTGATCCTGAGCATGCTGCTGATTTTCCTGCTCGGTTTCTTCCTCGATTTTATCGAAATCTGCTTTATCGTGGTCCCGGTGATCGCGCCGGTAGCAGTGCATATGGGGCTGGATCCACTATGGTTTGCACTGCTGATTGCACTTAATCTGCAAACTTCGTTTCTGACACCGCCGTTTGGCTTTTCTCTGTTCTATCTGAAAGCCAGTGCGCCGCCCAGTCTCAAACTGCATTCGATATACAAAGGCATCGTGCCTTTTGTGGTGCTGCAGGTTATGGTGCTGGCGCTGATGATTGCCTTTCCGGAAATCAGCCTGTGGCTGCCGGGTCTGATGGAGAATTAAATCTGTCATGCCCGCCCCATCGGCGGGCATGAATCTGATCGCTACAGGGGTGGAATAATGTCGATTTCAGGCAGGGCCTTCTCCTGCTTAAGCCGTTGATATTCGCGTTTGACCTGTTCGTCGATAGTGACAGCTTCTTCCTTGAGCATCGCAGTACTCTCTTCAGCTGCCATCAGAAAAGCTTCCAGAGCCTTTTCATTTTCCGGTGCTTGCTCCCCCGTTTGTATCAGGCCACCTTCATGCGCCAGAGAGTCCCGGTAATTATTCACCAGCCTTAATTTCTGTATCAGTGACTCATTACGGCTGAATGGTTTGAACAGTTCAATTAACCTGGGCAAGGCCGCATCGTCTATCGTTTTCAATGGCACTTCATAGGCCAGAGTGGATGAAATCCGCAGATGAATAAATGTCTGGCAGCGGTAGAGACAAAACCTGAGACCTTCTTCCAGATACTGGTAATTCACCATGCATTTCGCCAGTTTCTCCGGATAAGGGGCAATCTGTTTAGCCATAGTCTGTGCTCCTCTTCTGCAATTGATTGTTTAAACACTGATACTAATGAGTCTTCTGAAGCGTGCTAAACGTTCAGTTGATTATGCCCGGCGGATGGTTTGGTTGAGTCTGTGGGGAACAGGCAAACCGCCAGAAGATATAACAGCAGCGCCACCACAATCAGCACCCGGAAACCGAACTCCATCGCGATCAGAGTCGCCAGGATTGGGCTCATCACGGAGGCGAAGCCATTGATTCCCCAGGCCCAGGGAATCATTTCATCATGCTCGCGTCCGAGCATGCTCATCGCCGCCGGGAACGGGATACCCATGCAAAACCCCAGTGGCATAATCATCAGGATCGCCAGCAGGTAACGCGGCAAGTCAGACTGCGCCAGTAAAAAGCCTGAGATCGATGCATAACTGCTGATATACACCGCGCTCAGGACAATCATCACAAGCACTGCTGCGACAACCTGAATTCGTGCTTGTACCATTCTGAGACGGCCCGAGAGATAACTACCGGCACCTGCCGCCAGCAGAAATCCGGCAATGACCGTGGTCACCGCATAAACTGGATGATGCAGAATCAGCACAAACTTCTGAATAAAGGCGATTTCAACGAATAAAAACGCCAATCCCAGCGCAAAAAAGTAAGCCAGCACCCGTTTATGCAGGGGCTGCGCCTCATCCCGGTCTCTCCGCCGTCTACGCCAGAGCCATAAAGGCAACAGCAATAACACCAGGCTCGCCACCAACGCCTGCACCAGTGCGGCTAGAAGCAAAAGATAACCACTTTCCAGCAGGAAAATACTACCGGCATCCAGCAGCGACAGTATCTCGGGCAAGGTCTCCCATTTGAAGAATTGTGAAAAATACGGCTGATTATCCGTTGCTGGCTCAATATTGAATTTATAGTCAGCAATAAACTGCGCTTTGTTTTCTGACAGGAGCGCCGTTACCGCCTGATAGAAATACGGCTGTTTAAGCCGATGAAAGCGGTTGGCCTCTTGTTCCGTCATGCCCGGATAGTAGGCGAGATCAAAATTATATCGCTCGCTGAACTGTTTAAGCTGGCTGATTTCTTCCTGATTAACCGTTCCGTTTTTCACTACCAGTGTCGTCGTTTGCCAGCTTCTGATTAATATCAGGCTTTGAGAGGGTGCCAGCCTGAAAGATTGCATGGCTTCCGCCAGCGTTGCCACTAATTTCGGCATCACTCTGGGAGGGTGCGTGTTCTGCTGGGTAATACTGATGTAGCCGCCGGGCTTAAGGTGTCTCAAGTACTCACGCATCGACTCGACGGTGAACAGATAATTCTCGTTCATCGAAAACAGACCGCCGCCAGCACCGGCCGCGCTCATAAAAGACATGGTAATCAGGTCATACTGACGCTCGGTCTTACTGGCAAAAGCCCGGGCTTCCGACTGGTGAACATTGACCTGAGGCAGCTTGTATAGCTTACCGGCAAAGTCGGCGTAATCGTCCTGAAGCAATCCTATCATCTGCGGATTTTCTTCCACCGCATCTATATGCGATGCGTCAAACATCAACGCCTGCAATACATCACTGCCTGCCCCCGCCCCCAACACCAGCACATCCTGCATCGGCTTAAACTGATAAGGCAGCGCTGAACTGGTCTGCCCCATGAATCGCAGCGGTTCATAATCGCCATCGAAACGGGTAATGGCACTCATCGCATCGGCATCAGTGAAAACAGCTAACTGCTCGGGTAATTCGGCATCACTGAGAATACTGAGGCCTGGCGCATAGCGCAGTGGCACCTGCCTTGACTCCACTACGCTCAATACGCCGAGAGGACTGGACTTGCGCTGCAGCACTTGGGTTTCGGGCACCGTCAGCATCTGGCTCAGACTTTTATACGATGACACATTGAGCTGCAATGAGGCTGGCATAAAGAACAGCGTCACTGCCATAGTCACCAGCAGGCTGGCTTGCCATAGGGTTTTCTGTCTTCCGCTCCAGAGCGGAGATTGTGTCACCAGCAATAAACCGATCAGCAAAACCAGGTAGGGTAAAACCAGCAGGATCTGTTCGACATCAATCACAAACAGTAAGGCAATAATGCCTATACTACCGAGCGCCGCCCCCAGCAAGTCAGATGCATAGAGTGTGGGGATCCCGCGACGAAACTGATACAGGGAAAGACCGATAATATTGGCAGCAAAAAAGAAAGGCACAGCGAGGATCAGATACACCACCAGCCAGTAAAACAGTTGCCGGGGATCCCATAGCAATTCGGCCGGGTTGAAGGGCAAAGCCTGCGCCAGCATAAAACTCAGCGGCATCGACAAGGCCAGGAGCACCAGATTGCCCATGATTACCGAGGAAAAATGGCGACTGACATGCTGGCGAGCCAGCGCCAGAAACACACCACTCACCCCGTAACCCAGTAATGCCAGGCTGATCACCATAAAAGCAAAATGATGCCACTGGATCAGCGAAAACAGGCGTAACAACAGTACTTCATAGGCGAGCGTCGCGCCCGAAATCACGGCAATGGTCAGCAGATAGCCGGCGCCGGGATGCATCCGGGAATCAATGCTCGCCGGTCAGGGGCACAAACTGCACCGGTAGCAGTTGCTCAGTGATGATATCGCTGTCTTCTGTTTTTTTGACCAGCACCAAGTGCTGCACCATAAAGCGGCTGCCGACCGGAATGACCATGCGGCCCTCGGGTTTTAACTGCTTCAGCAGTCTGGGCGGGATATGATCAGCGGCCGCAGTGACAATAATCGCGTCAAAAGGCGCCTGCTCCTCCCAGCCATAGTAACCATCACCGTGGCGTGTGATGACATTATCGTAGCCGGTGCGCTTTAGATCTTCTGCGGCTCTCTCGGCGAGTTCCGGCACAATTTCGATGCTGTAAACCTTTTCCACCAGTTCTGCCAGTACCGCAGCCTGGTAACCGGAACCGGTGCCAATCTCCAGTACTTTATCGGCGGTCTCAAGCTCCAGCAGGTTGGTCATCAGCGCGACGATGGCTGGTTGAGAAATGGTCTGACCATAGCCGATGGGCAGAGGCCGATTGCGATAGGACTGGTGTTTGTGCTTTTCCGGCACAAACTCATGGCGAGGCACAGTCTTCATAGCCTTCAGCACCTTGGGGTCCAGCTCGGATTGATCGAGGATGGCATCGCTGCTCCGAAGATCCTCGGCTATCTCCTCGACCAGCGCCTCCCGCTGCTGCTTGAAATCATCATCAGCCTGAACCGGGCTCAGGCTGAAGCAGGTCAGCGCCATGACTACCAGGGAAACAGCAGAATTCAGAAACGGTGTCCGCGTCATTTCTTGCCTCCAACGAATTGTTTTTGGTAAGAAGCTACGCTTCTAAGATACTACGGGACAACAGGTGATGCTAACCCGGAAGATTTCGACTCTTAGCCGTTGTCGACTCAGGCCTTACTCAGCGTCATAAACACCATGTCCTCGGTGGACTGCTCCTCAAACGGCACGAAGCCCATTTTCTGATACAGATACATAGCCCTGGGGTTATCCCGCAATACGTTCAGGGTGATGGTATCGGGCTGATGACGCTCGGTCGCCTCGATAATCAACAACTGGATCAATGCTTTACCCAGCCCCTGACCGCGGTAGAGCGGATTGATAATAACCCGTCCCAGATGGACGGTATCGGCATCACGCGGCCAGAATTGACCGAACCCCATCAATGCCTCATCCGCATCTGTCAGCGAATAGCTTTCGCTGTCTGTCATCTGCAGTAGTTTGGGCAGCGCCTGGGCAGAAAAAGGAAAACCGAAGTCCGGTCCCGCCCAGTGAACACAGGACTTGGCATCAGTAATCCAGGATGACAGTGCTTCGTAATGACTGGCTTTGGGCTCCGCCAGAGAGAGTTTCATTGTTAGGGAATAATCAGGGGTCATACGTCTATTATGGCGGACAGTCGTTATGACAACAAACCGGACCCGACCACTGCGCTGCTTGAAACCCCTAATTTTCCACTGAACGTCGACGGCCGGAATAGATACTCAACGAGGTCACAGTGAGCAGAATCAATGCCATGCCGATAATCTGCACGCCGGTGAGACTCTGATTTAACACGGCAACACCGAACAATGAAGCAGTCACCGGCTCGACCATGGCCACCACCGCTGCGACAGAGGGTGCGGTATATTTCAGCCCGACAATATAAAGAATGAATGACACGCCGCCACCGAAAATCCCGAGAATGGCAAACAGAGGCCAGCTTGAGGAACCGGGCACATCAATGGCCTGTTCAGTATCAATCAGGCCGATAAGAACAAGCACCAGCACTGCCAGCGCAATGGAAAGTATCGCCTGAGGGCTGCCATGCGGCGCCGCATATTTAAAACCGAAAATAAACACAGCATAGGATAAACCGGACAACAGACCGAAGCTGATGCCGAGCATTGTCGTGAAGCCGGCATCCTGAGTATAAATACCTGTCAGCAACACTACGCCGGTCATGACCACCAGCATCGCTGTCCATTTCTGTATGCTTGGTTTCTCAAGCCCGCAGGCAAATGAAATGAGATAAACAAACACCGGCGCGCAGTACATCAGAGTGGCTGCGACGGCGACACTGCCCTCATTAATACTGAGGAAATAAAAAGAAAAATTACCGGCGACGCCGACGCCGGCAATAGCCGACCAGAGCCACAATCGCCACTGACTTAAACCGCTGTGTCGGGACCGACGTGCGAGCCAGCCCAGCACAAAAATGAGACCAATTGCGCCCCGGTAAAATGACACGACCAGCGCATCCCAGCCAAACGCCATCAATAGCGCCGCAAGTCCGCCGGACAGCCCCCAGAACAAGGCCGCCAGTATCACAAATACAGCGCTGAAACGCGCCAGTTGTAGTGCGTGTATTGGCATAGCTCAGTGGTTGCAGCAGCCCAGATCAGGCAGCCTGAATCCGGTTTCTTCCTGCCTGTTTGGCCTGATAAAGCGCGCGGTCAATACGATCGACAAAATCTCTCAGTTCATCTTTATGTGACGGGATAACTGTGCCGCTGCCGATACTGATAGTCAGGATTTGTGAAACAGCCGACTCAGCGTGTGGAATTTGCTGTTTGAAAATAAACTGCTGGCAGCGCTGGGCAATTTTCTGTGCCGCCTCCGCATCCGTCTCAGGCAACACCATGACGAACTCCTCACCGCCGAAGCGGGCAAAAAAGTCTCGTGACCGGGTGGCTGCTTCTGAGAGGACCTGCGCCACTTTTATCAGACAATCATCACCCTGCATATGGCCATAAAAATCATTGAACTGCTTGAAAAAATCGATATCGATCAGCAACAGCGACAGCGGCTGCTGTTCGCGCCGGGCCCTGACCCATTCCTGTTCCAGTACCGAGTCGAGCATGCGCCGGTTGGAAACCCCCGTCAGGCCGTCTTTAAAGGAGAGCTCTTCCAGTTCTTTCTGCAGGTCCAACAGTTTCTGCTCGGTTTCCTTGCGCTCACTGATGTCAAACATAAAGCCAATCAAAGCTTCGACTTCGCCATTTTCATCACGCGCGACATGCACGACATCACGGATCCAGACATAGTTACCGTCTTTGGTCAGGGCACGATAATCAGCTTCATGATCAGTGCCTGACTTGGACTGTGAGACACAGAAATCGACCACCCATTTCTGATCGTCCGGGTGCATTCGCTCAGCCCAGTCATTCACAGATACCCAACTCGATGGCGCCCAGCCCAGCAGGTCCTCGATCTGGGGTCCTATATCGTCCAACTTCATGGTGTTCCACTCGATTTTCCTTTGTATCGCTCGCGTCGATTC
>JABURN010000045.1 GCA_014762585.1 Methylophaga sp. | reverse complement strand
TCTGACTGATGGCGGTTCAGATTTCCTTGTCGAACAGACGTGACCAGGCATGACCGTCTTCATCAGCTCCGTCACCCTCATCCTGATTGCGTTCCCGCGCTTTGTGAATCAATTCCTTGGGGTTGGTAAGGATGATAAACAGCCAGGCAAGTAGAATCAGGATAATACCGCCGACATATTCACCGACCACGAACTGCCAGCCCAGAAACAGGGCGATAACAAAGCCAAGCTCGATGACGAGGTTGGTGGAGGAGAGCAGAAAGGCGATTGAGGGAGAAAAGTTGGCACCTTTCTGAAACAGGGCACGGGTAGTGGCCAGTGCAGCGAAGCTGCATGAACTGGAGATAAAGCCGAACAGAGTCCCTATCGACATGGATTTGGGACCGTCACCGCCCATCAGATTGCGCATTTCGTGGCGCGAGACCATGACCTGAATAATGCTGCTGATGAGATAGCCCAGTACAAAGGCCCACAGTGCCATCCAGAAGAAACCCAGACTGGTGACTGCGGCCTCTGACCATTTATCGAGCAAATCAGTCATGAAGAACTCCTTTTGCCTGAATGGTTGTTCAGCCTATCAGTCAGAGGAGACGAGGTAAATTTCCTGGCTTTCTGTGATTTCGATATTAAGCGGTGTCAGACTCTGGCCGCGACAGGGACCGGAAAAACAGTAGCCATCTTCTAATTGAAACAGCGCCCCATGCGTACTGCACTGGATATGCGTGCCTTCCATAGACATAAACTCATCCGGCTGCCAGTTGAGTGGAATGCCGAGATGCGGACAGAAATTAAGGTAAGCGCGAATCTCACCATCCTGCTTGAGCAGGAAAAAATCGAGGCTATCCTCGCCCACTTCAACCGTGAAGCCACGGGTTTGATACTCTTCAAGTTCGCCGCTTTGGCAGACAAATATCTTTTTCATAAGGCTTTATCGAGATTGGCAAAGCCGGTCTGACCGCACTTACAACCGGCAAGACGGCAGGCCTGTTCCAACGCTAAACCGGCAGAAAGGCCATTCACTAATGCTGAAATCAGCCCGGCGTTAAAAGTATCTCCGGCGCCCAGCGTATCAACCACCTGTTCTGGTGGAAAGGCCGCACTGTGCAGGACGATGCCCTGATGTTTAAGCCAGGCACCCTGTTCGCCCCAGCTGCAGGTCATCAGGCCATCATGATTCAGGCTATTCAGAAAATCAGCTGCCGTCTGGTAGCCTCGACTTTGAGCATAGGGTCTGGAAAACATCAGCACATCAGTCAGTTCAAACAAAGCTTCTATGCCCGGGCGGGGTTTTTCCACTTCCAGAGAACAGCGTAGCGTCGGATAGTTGAGTTTGACCCATTGCAGCATCCGCGACAGCTCATCGATATTGCGACCCTCGAAATGCAGCCAGTCATAAACCGATAAGTCGAGCGCTTTGAAATGAGAAAAAGGCAGTTCCGGGCAATCACGGTAATGCACGATGCTGCGGCTGCCACTGGCCTCGCTCAGTGTGATGTAGGAGGTCGGCATTTTGCCCTGGTCCAGCCATTGGCAATGCTGGTAATTGATTTGATAATGCTGCAAATCCTGCTCGACGATGGCGGTGTCGGCTTCATCAATCAGTACACCGCACCAGTCACAGTCATGGCCTTGCTGGCTGAGCACCACCAGGGTGTTAGTGACGTTACCGCCGCGTACCTGCTGCTGGGATAAAGCACGCACTTCATCGTCCTCAGCCGGGTAGCTGCTGACATGATTGATGATATCGATAGTGGCAATGCCGATGCCGAGAATACGGGCCATAAAATCGAAACCGGCTCACTGGGAGCCGGTTGTCAGGGGTTAGATTTCGTCAAATACGGCGCCGACTTTGTTGGTGATCTCGTCAATATCACCGGTGCCGGGAATCGCATGCAGCTTATCTTGTTTCTGGTAGTAACCGACCAGCGGTGCAGTCTGCTCTTCGTAGACTTTCAGGCGGTTTGCAATGGTTTCTTCATTGTCGTCCTCGCGCTGGAACAGTTCACCGCCGCAGCGATCGCAATGACCTTCAGTTTTTGGTGGCGACAGGTAGATATTGTAGATGGCACCACAATCTTTACAGGTCCGGCGGCCAGTCAGACGTTGCATCAGTTCGTCGAAGGGCACATCCAGCAATACCACGCCCTGCAGTGGTTGTCCCAATTGCTGCAGCATTTCATCCAGCGCTTCTGCCTGGGGAATATTGCGTGGGAAGCCGTCCAGAATATAGCCGTTTTGGGCATCTGCTTCTGACAGTCGTTCGCGGATCAGGCCGATAACGATGTCGTCGGAAACCAGCGCGCCTGCATCCATGGCACTTTTGGCTTTTTTACCCAGCTCAGAACCGGCTTTGACTGCAGCACGCAGCAGATCACCGGTAGAGATTTGCGGGATATTGAATTTTTTGGAAAGCACGACACCTTGGGTGCCTTTACCGGAGCCGGGGGCACCGAGAAGAACCGTTCTCATCATTAGCCTCTTATTTTATTTTCATCATTAACTTAAATCAGGATGCGTCCTGTGTCAGCATCACAGAACTCAGGCGGTCAATCTGTTCACCCACCTGTTGTAACAACAGTGGCATCTGCAGTTCGTTAAGCCCCAACAGATCCCAGGCTGCAGGGTCGAGGGGTGGCACATGACTGTCACCACTGTGACCAAATGGCACCGCCGAGACCAGAATATCGGCGACATGGACAATTGCTACATCAATCGGAAATTCTTCGGCATCCGATGGGCGGTGGTGGAAGCGCGCCACCTCCTGCAGTGAGTGGGGCAGGTGCCATTTCCGTGCCAGCGCATAGCCGACTTCAGTGTGATCGAAACCGATAATACGTTGCTCGGCCAGGAATTGTACTTCATGCCCGAATTCGGCGCTGCGAATGGCTTCGCCGGCCAGTTCCGGCATTGACTGGTACAGCACCAGGCTGCCGATATTATGCAAAAGCCCAGCGATAAAAAAGCGCTCGGTGGCTTTATGTCCGCATTCCTCTGCCAGCAGTTTGGCGGTAATCGCAGTGGCGAAACTGTGGTGCCAGAAATCATCCATGTCGATCAGAGATGCCGGAATACCTCGGAAAGCATTGATAACCGATGTGGCCAGTACCAGATGCATTAACTCGCGGGTGCCGACAATCGTGATGGCGCGGGAAATAGTATTAATTTGTGATGGAAACCCGTAGAACGGACTGTTGACGATTTTCAGCAAGCGGGTTGCCAGCGCTGGATCGGTATTGATCACCGCACTGATGTCGTCGATAGCGCTGTCCGGATCCTGCACCAGTTTATTGAGTTGTAAATAAGTGCTGGGTGGAGAAACCAGTTCCAGCGATTTATTAACCAGGGCTTCCGCTGTCAAACTCATAAGTGCTGCTCCACTTGTTTTTTAGCAGGCAACTGCATCTGGAAAAGTACCTGCATCAGCGGGTGGTTCAGATCGACATAGCGAAACCGTTCTTCGCGTTTCTTCAATTCCTGTTCTGATAAAGTCGGCTGACTCATTGCAGACTCCAGTTGGCTTTTTCGGTCATTAGATTAGCAATTGAAGCGCCGAGTCTGCCAGCGAATTGATCCAGATAATTGGGACGGGGCGTGTAGTCAATCACATCTTCAGCACCCACCAACTCACGAGCGACTTTACCGGTGCCGGCAAAGCCGTCAATCAGACCCAGATCGATCGCCTGCTCACCGGACCAGAACAGACCCGAAAACAGGTCATCATTGTTGGCAAGTTTGTCGCCACGGCCTTCTTTGACGATGTTGATGAACTGCTGGTGAATGGTATCCAACATCTGCTTGGCATGCTCGATATCTTCCTGTTGCATTGGCAGGAACGGATCCAGGAAGGCTTTGTGTTCACCGGCGGTTAATGAGCGGCGTTCAACACCAATCTTGTCTATCAGGCCGGTCAGACCGAAGCTGTCCATACGGACACCGATAGAGCCGACGATACTGGCCTTGTCCGCATAAATCTCATCCGCTGCCACTGCAATGTAATAGCCACCGGAGGCACAGACATCCTGGACCACGGCGTAGACCGGAAAGTCGGGTCTTTCTGCCCGCAGCCGTTTTATTTCGTCATTGATAAGGCCCGCCTGTACCGGACTGCCGCCGGGCGTGTTCAGTCTCAGAATCAAACCCTTGGCAGTTTCAGCCTCGAAAGCCTCACGAATCCCCGTGATCACCGTGTCAGCATTGGCCTCAGCATCTGCAGCAATGATGCCCTGGATGTCCACCATCGCAGTGTGCGGGTCGGCCACCGTGGCGAGTTTTCCCGGAGAGTAGGCCAGCACCATAAAACCGACCAGATAAAGCAGAATCAGAAATTTAAAGACATAGCCCCAGCGGCGTTTAGCACGCTGTTCCTTGATAGCGGCGAAAGCCAGATCTCTCAGCACAGTGCGTTCCCACTGAGTATCATCCGCTGGCTTGCGGGGCCTGTTTTCGCCGTTATCAGGCGGGAAATCTCCAAATGTGGCCATGTTTTATCTGCCTTGAATCAAAATGGACATGATATCAGAACTGTTTTGCTGTGCGATGCAACCATGTCTCGACCTCGTAAAGATCATGCACGATCGCCTGCGGAGAGCAGGCCAGTAGCTTGGCTTCATCGTGGGCGCCATGTGTGATCCCCAGACTGTGGGCACCTGCATTAGCAGCCATCATCAGATCGAACTCGGTATCCCCGATCATGATGGCCTGGTCAGGGCTGACGCCGGTGTAATCCATCAACTCCATCAGCATCTGTGGATGCGGTTTGGAGTGGCATTCATCAGCACAACGGGTGGCGATAAAATGTTCGCCAAGATCGGTGGCCTTTAGCACCTTGTCCAGGCCGCGGCGGCTTTTTCCTGTGGCGACGCCGAGGAAAATATCCTGTTCAGCAAGACGGGTCAGCAACTCACGGGCATTGGCAAACAGCGGTGTTTCTTCCGGGCTGCTGAGCCAGGTCTGACGGTAACAATCGGCAAGGCTGGTCCAGAGCACATCATTGCCGCTTGGGTATAAGGTCTGAACTGCTTCATGCAGGCCCAAACCAATAATATGACTGATCTCGTGATCGGCCAGCGGCTCCAGTTCCAGCTTTTTAATAGCCTGACGCATGCAGTTGACGATGTGACCGGTGGAATCCATCAGGGTCCCGTCCCAGTCGAAGATAATCAGTTGATATTGACTCATGTTGATTGCAGGTTTTCGATCACGGTTTTCAGGTTGTCAGGTAGTGGCGCTTCCAGCTGCAGTGGCTCGCCACTGATCGGATGCCTGATGCCCAGCCGCCAGGCATGCAGAAACAGGCGTTTAAGGCCATAGTTTTTGAGGGTCTTGTTGAATTCACGGTCACCGTATTTGTCATCGCCAGCGACCGGGTGGCCCAGCCATGCCGAGTGCACCCGGATCTGGTGGGTACGGCCGGTGTAAAGCTTCACTTCGGTGAGTTGCGCCAGCGGCAGTTGCTGTTGCTGCAGAAACAGCGTTTTGGCTTTTTTACCGGCAGGGTCGATAACGACCATACGTTCACCGGAAGATAAGGTGTTTTTCTGCAATGATTGCTCGACCAATTGTTCCTTACTGGCAAGGTTGCCTTTAAGCAGCGTCAGGTAACGTTTATCGATCTCATCAGACTGCATTTGTTGTTGCAGATTGAGCAGACTATCGCGGCTTTTTGCGACCATCAGGCAGCCGGAAGTATCGCGATCCAGTCTGTGCACCAGTTCCAGGAAATCCTGCTCAGGTTTGATCACCCTCAAGGCTTCGATCAGGCCCAGCTGGATCTGGCTGCCGGCATGCACAGCGAGCCCCGAGGGCTTGTTGATAACCAGCATGCTGTCGTCTTCAAACAGAATATTGGCCAGCAGGGCCTGCTTCAGTGAGTCACTGATCGTGTCCGGTGTCGTTTTTTCTGTCACCCGCAGTGGTGGTACCCGAACGACATCGCCTGACTGCAGTTTATAGGTTTGTTTGATCCGACCTTTATTGACACGTACTTCCCCTTTGCGCAGAGCACGGTAGATCCGGCTCTTGGGCACGCCTTTTTCGAGGCTGAGCAGGAAATTATCGATGCGCTGTCCAGCCTGATTGGCGTTGATCTCTAGGAACTGCACTTTTTGCGACTGTGGTTTATGGGCTGCCATATTGAGCTGTCTGTCTCGCTTCGCTGCCTCAGTCCTGACAATTTTGCCACTGACGAAGGGAATATTTATGATGATCTTATTTTACCGAATGGTGGTCGATAAAGCTGACCTCAAATTTACCGTTCATCATCGCATCGGGTGCTTGCAGGCGATGCAGGACGGGGCCTGTCAAATTAGCAGTTGCTGCAAGGCCAAGAGGCTGCTATATTCGAACGTTGGTCCGTGTGTAAAAATGAGGTCAGTATACTGACTTCGGCCACGAAGACCTACTATTGCGTCGCTCCCTAAACCAAGGTCGATGCGGCGCCCGGAAAAGAAATATGACGGCTGAACAGGGGTTCAGCAGGTGGACTCATCGGGAGTCCGTGAAGAACATCAGGTTCACATGTCTTGATTGCCATCAGAAAGAAATAGAAAGACGCAACAGACAAGACGACATAAGTAATTAATTTATCGACGGTTTTAGACTTAACCGCGAATGACAGTGATATCGCAGAACCCTATTGCGATCGACAATGAATTAAACCGGGAAATCATGGCCTGACGGAGGGCACATGAATGGAAAATAACAGCAACAATTAATTACTGACACAGACAAAGTCGCTCTGTCGGCCCAACTGGCCCAGCGTCCACATCATGTGGTGTGCGGCAAGACATGCGTGAATCTCAATTTTGAGGTTAATGCATGAAACGAATTTTAATTAACGCAACCCACTCAGAAGAGTTGCGGGTGGCGATGGTCGATGGCCAGCGCCTGTTTGATTTGGATATAGATACCCCCTCAAGGGAACAGAAAAAAGGCAACATCTACAAAGGTAAAATTACCCGGGTTGAACCCAGTCTCGAAGCCGTTTTCGTTGATTACGGCTCAGAACGTCAGGGCTTTTTGCCACTCAAGGAAATCTCCAAAAGCTATTTCAAAAAGCGTGATGGCGGCGAAGACAGTGGCCGCATCAACGTTCAGGATGTGCTTTCTGTCGGCCAGGAACTGGTCGTACAAATCGAGAAAGAAGAGCGTGGGAATAAAGGCGCAGCGCTGACTACCTTTATAAGTCTGGCCGGCCGTTATCTGGTGCTGATGCCTAACAGCCCGCGTGCCGGTGGCATTTCACGTCGTATTGAAGGCGATGACCGCGCCGAACTGCAGGAAACCCTGCGTCATCTTGAAGTGCCCGACGATATGGGCATGATTGTCCGCACTGCCGGTGTCGGCAAACAACCGGAAGAGCTGCAATGGGATCTGGAATACCTGTTGCAACTGTGGACCGCGATTGATGTTGCGACCAAAGACCGCAGCGCGCCGTTCCTGGTGTACCAGGAAAGCAGCATTATCATCCGTGCGCTGCGCGATTATCTGCGTAAAGATATTGGTGAAATCCTGGTCGATTCGCCCGAGGTATATCAGACCGGTTATGACTTCATGCGCATGGTCATGCCGCATGAACTGAACAAGTTCAAGCTATATCAGGACAAGGTGCCTCTGTTCACCCGCTACCAGGTGGAAAGCCAGATCGAAAGCGCTTTCCGCCATGAAGTGCGCTTGCCTTCCGGTGGGGCGCTGGTGATTGACCCGACTGAAGCGCTGATTTCCATCGATGTTAACTCGGCCCGCGCCAACAAGGGCGGTGATATCGAGGAAACCGCGCTGAATACCAATCTGGAAGCGGCTGAAGAAATCGCCCGTCAATTGCGTTTACGCGATCTGGGTGGTCTGGTGGTTATCGACTTTATCGATATGGGCCCGAGCCGCAATCAGCGTGAAGTGGAAAACCGTCTGCGTGAACATCTCAAAGCTGACCGTGCGCGGGTTCAGGTTGGTCGTATTTCCCGTTTCGGTCTGCTGGAAATGTCGCGTCAGCGTCTGCGTCCAGCCCTGGGAGAAGCGCACCAGGAAATCTGCCCGCGTTGTGCCGGTCTGGGTCATGTCCGTGGTGTTGAGTCATTAGGCCT
>JABURN010000177.1 GCA_014762585.1 Methylophaga sp. | reverse complement strand
CACTGCCCGGCGTTTCCCCCCAGGGCCCCCGGTTCTCTGTTCTTTCATATTAGTCGCCGACATTCTTTGTCGCCGAGCGAAGTGGCGTGCCGGACTGACCAATGTTTCTGCCGTAGAGTTGATCGAAAAAATTATCTCGATTGCTGCCGCTGAAAGGTCTAACGCCAGTAATCATCGCCTGATCACTCCAGACATTATCCAAAGTTTTACCACCCTGATTAATGGCAGCAAAACCGACGCGCATGCCTTGCCCCTGGGAGCCAAATGCTCTGCCAATTCCGGCACGGGCTGCGAGGATCCGCGAACGATAGTAGCTATACCAGTTGGCAAAGTTCTGAATCTCTTCCTGATAAGTACACACAGGAGCATTGGCGCAGTCTTCACGATCCGGGCCTCCTGTGTAATTGCTGCCACTGCGGATTTCTATGCGCTGATAGTTACTGGCGTTCCAGCTATCGCCACCGGTGTAGCGGTAGTAAACAGCCGGGTAAAAGGTGTGATTCTGGTAGTTGGTCCAGACACCGCCGGGAAAGCCGCCCGACCCGCCGTTGTAATATTCCCAGTTAGCCGCTTCGGTATTGTTCTGTGTGAGATTACGGCAACCCAAACTGGTATTATCAGGGTTGTGTGGGGCGCAGCTGGGGCTGACATCACCCATAGAGCTCCCGTCGGAGTCAGACCAGGGAACATAGGTCACTTCCGGGTTGTAATACACCTTATTCACATGCGGACTACGAATCCGAACGTTGTAGCTGGCATTAGTGAAGAAAGGGACAAAACGCCCATAGTCATTGCCACCATAGACATTGTCACGGGGAGGGTAGAGATAGTAAGTCCAGTTATCATCCGGCATGTTCTCCCATTGCATCGAGCCGGAGTCATCGAGGGTCAGCACCACATTGGGTGCAACACTGCCGCCGAGATAGAGTGGCACGTTGCTGAGACTTAGAGTCGCCGCCTGAGCAAAGCTGTTCAGAGCGAATAGAGTAACTGCCAGAACCAAGCTAAAGAGTGGACGGTTGGTCATGACTAAAACCTCTTGGCAGTCGTGCTCTGCAGCAGCGTTCTGGCAACATCAGTACCGCCGGTCCCCTGGCCGGTGACGCGGTAATAAACGGTACCATTGGGAACACCGCCATCACCGATGACCAGATCGTCCGATTTGAAATACTGAAACTCAATGATGCTACGGGGAGCAGAATTGATATTCGACAGGGCAGTGCCATAAGCAACGCTGTTGTTGTTCCACCAGGTCTGATCCCGTTCCTGCCACCAGCTCTGCGGGTTGGCATCATTCGGGTCCATGGCATTGAGATTCCAGACCCGGGTACTGCCATCGTCGGTGGGTAAGGGTTCAACCAGCTGGCTGCTAAGCCAGTTTTCGGCGTCTCTCAGCACCGTTTCTGCTGCTTCAAAGGAGAGTGCTTTATCGCGTTCATTGGTGGCCATTTTCTGCTGCATAACACCGCTACGCATGGAGGAAAGTCCGATGATTGTAATCAGCACCAGCAGAATCATACTGATGACCAGGGCGGCACCTTGCTGTCTCATTGTCATCCTCCTTATGGCACGCGGTTACGCAGAGTAATGGTTTTCGAGAAAACGGAGCGAAGCCGGCGATCAGCCGGGGTGATAGTGTTGCCATCCAGCAAGTAATCCTGCGGCCCGTCCACGGTCAGGTTGTCTTCCTCACTGACCATGACCAAATCTATTTTAATGCTGACGACCTGACTCCAGTTGGCAACCGCATTTGCACTGCGATAGGCATCAGTCGAGCCGTCCCCGTCCGTGTCTATGCCATACTCCAGTTGCATAGACTCGACCCCGCTCACCAGTTCTTCGACGTTATTACTGCCTTGTTTCATATATAAAGCGGGAATGCCGTCAGCATTGTTACGTACATAGAAACTGGTGGTGAGCATACGGCTGATCCAGCCACCGGTGTAATTTTTGCCTAAAGCCTTGGTGGCATTACCCGGCGAGCCAAAACCGGTGTTATGGGTCAGCGTGCCGGAAGTGCTGGGATTGGCAGAGGTAATCTGGAAAATGGCCGCCGATTCACAATCGGTGACCATCACGATATCGAATTGCTGCAACAGATTACCGGCAGGCACCATGATGGCCGCTGAGCCGGGGGGCGTTCCACCAGGATGCTGAGTGACCCGGATTTCCGGCTGATTAATTGTTCTCAGCGTAATCACATCACTGCCTGCAACCGGGTTAGTGATGCTGGCATCGAGTGATGGTGTCCAGAGATTGGGCCCTGTGGCTTCGGCACCCTGAAGGGGAACAGAGAAATTCCATAGATAATTGCTGGGCGTGTTCAGCGTGTTATTGACTTCATTGTCAGCAATCTGGAAAGAGCCACACCCCTGATAACCGACATTCAACAGCTTATCTGACAAGACGTGCATCGCATAACGGCCATTCTCCTGAATATGCGCTGTGGCGGTCTGCACACGATACATCTGGCGGCTGGACAGAAAGACCTGGATCACCGCTGCAATGACGATGAGGCTGAGTAACAGGGAAATCATCAATTCGATTAAGGAGAGGCCTTGCTGCTTTTTTAAACTCACTGAATCGCCCCTGCGTAGACGTAACTTGTTGTGCCAAGGGCGTTATCATCCTGCATTTCATTCCAGCTGATGGTGATATCACAGACGAATTCGGTATTGGCGGCAAAAGCCGGACACACGATGCTGGCATCACCCTGTGGCAGCGCATTGTTCAGCCTGGTCAGCCATTCGGCCAGATCGGTCTCTGCCACGTTGCTGGGAGAGGCAGGCGGATCACTGTTCAGCGCCAGCGCATAGGCGCCGTTCTGTGCCGCCTGCTGGTTGGCGCGCATTCTGTCGAACATATTCGCAGCCAGTGTCGTGGCCTGGCTGCGGAATTCGGCGCTCTGATTCACTTTCATTGATGTGACATGCAGATGTGCCAGGCCCAGCATGCCAATGGCCAGCACCAGCACGGCAATCATGACTTCCAGTAGCGTAAAGCCCTGCACTTGCTTCACGGGCATGCAGCCACCTGATCACTGATCGATGCGCGACCAGTGTTATTGACGGTGATGGCCCGAGCCCGACTCGCATCATTGCCGGCACACAGTGTAAAGGTGTCATTGCCAAGGCCCGCTGAACTGGCAGGATAGCCACTGGGCAGATAGGCCAGCCAGGTTTGATAATTGTTACCACTGGTCAGGGTATAGTTCCCATCCAGCGGTTCGCGCACACGCAGCAGGACGTCAGTGCCGTTATCGAACTGACCGTCAGCATCAGCGTCAGCAAAAATCTGCCAGCCACTGGTCCAGTCAGTATTTATATTAGAGGTACTTCTGATCGAGACTTGTACGCCCCGGCGGATTGCTTCGCTTCTGGCGTAATACAACTGACTGAGAATGTCATTGGCCTGGGTGGTCAGCCGATGATTGCGGATCATCTCCGCGAAACTGGGAGCTGCAAGTGCAGAAATGATGGCAGCGATGCTCAATACCACAATCAGTTCAATCAAAGTGAATCCACGCAAAAGCTGTTGCCTACAGCTCATAGGTACTCCCTAGCCTTCCATGCAATGAATAGTCAGCTAATTATAAGTTCATTGTCAATTCTGATACTGAGTCAGCCAATGACTGACGTCTACCCCCTTGTGTGCGGGGAGCGTATCTCTGTTGCCGCCCTGAGCGGCAAGATATTGCCGTTGTTCTGCACTTTCCACATGACACTAAGGTGAAATGTCAGTAAACACAGCACCCTGCGAATCTGGCACGTAACCTGCTAAACACCAGCTGAAGAATTAGTTTCTGGAGTGTCAAATGCCAATCAACTTTGATTCTGCACTGGGAATCCACGCCGATGCACTGCGAGTGCGTTCTCAGCGTGCCGAATTACTGGCAGCCAATCTGGCCAATGCGGATACGCCTAATTTCAAGGCGCAAGACATTGATTTCAGGTCAGCTTTGAATAATGCCATGGATAGCGGCAATCCGTCGATGATGAAAACCACCCACCAGAATCACATTCCGTTTACTGGCGGGGGCGGCAGTGAGGGACTGATGGCCCCGGTACAGTTCCGTATGTCGATGCAGGATTCGCTGGATGGCAATACGGTCGATGAACAGGTGGAACAGGCACAGTTCATGCAGAACGCAGTTCAGTATCAGGCTAGCCTGGAGTTTCTGGGTGGCAAGTTCAGCGGCCTGACCAAGGCGCTTAAAGGAGAGTAATCATGTCTCTGTTTAATATTTTCGATATCGCCGGTACCGGCATGAGCGCCCAGTCTTTGCGGCTCAATACGACTGCCAGTAACCTCGCTAACGCCGACAGCGTCAGTAGTAGTGTGAATGAAGTCTATCGCGCGCGCCAGCCGGTCTTTTCGGCTGTGCTGGATGAAGCACAGGAAGGCTACAAAAAAGGGTCGGTGCAGGTTCACGGTGTGACTGAGAGCCAGACGCCGGTCAGAACGGAATACAACCCAACCCATCCACTCGCCAATGAGGACGGTTACGTATTCCATTCCAATGTCGATCCAATCAGTGAGATGGCCAATATGATGTCTGCCTCGCGTTCGTACCAGAACAATGTTGAGATCGCCAACACATCCAAACAGCTCCTGCTGCGTACTTTGCAGTTGGGTCGATAAACAAGCACAGGAGTAAATGATCATGGCAGTCAACGGAGTAGGTGATAACCCATATGCCTTTCTCAATGGTCAAACATCCAACACTGGCAATGAGACCAAGGATACAGGCCAACTGGCGTTGGAAGACTTCATGTCGCTGATGACCACCCAACTTAAAAATCAGGACCCGCTGAAACCCATGGAAAGTGGTGATTTTCTGGGGCAGATTGCCTCATTCGGTACGGTCAGCGGTATTGCCGACCTGCAGGATTCTTTCTCCAGCTTTGCCAAGGCGATGCAGTCTGACCAGGCATTACAGGGGTCATCCTTGGTGGGACGTTCGGTACTGGTGCCGTCTTCGATTGGTTATATGACACCGGAGAGCGGTCTCACCGGACAAATTAATGTCGCTGAGCCTGTAACCGATTTGAAAGTGAAGATATATAACGAAGCTGGTGTTGCTGTTAAAACCCTCGATATGGGATCAGCCTCCGGCTACACCAACTTCACCTGGGATGGTTTTGACGATAACGGCAACGCCATGCCGGAAGGTGTCTATCAATTCAAGGCGACCGGTACGGTCAATGGTGAAAACAATGCCTTTGCCACAGCTACCATTTCCAAGGTATCCAGTGTTCTGGTGGGCTCCGGCAGCCAGGGTTTAACAGTTAATCTCGCAGGCATCGGTTCCGTGCCGTTCAGCGAAGTACAAGAAATCATCTAAGGAGGACATCACTATGTCTTTTAGCACAGCATTAAGCGGTTTGAACGCAGCCACAGCGGACCTGAATGTTAAATCCAATAATATTGCCAACGTCAATACGACCGGTTTTAAAGAGTCCCGTGCTGAGTTCGGTGATGTCTTCGCTGTTTCTGCCTTTGGTACGACCAGCAGAACGGCGATTGGTAACGGTGCGGTCCTGCAGAACGTCGCCCAGCAATTCAGTCAGGGTAACCTTGAGTTTACCGACAATGCACTGGATCTCGCGATCAGCGGTGAAGGCTTCTTTGCCATGGCGCCGGAACTGGACAGCGGTGAAGTCATCTATACCCGTGCTGGTGAGTTCGGGGTGAACAAAGATGGCTATATCGTTTCCAATGAAGGCTGGTATCTGCGTGCTTTCCCGGTCGACAGTGATGGCCAGATCTCAGCCACCAGTATGAATGCGACCGGTCCGATTCAGTTGCCGCCTTCCGTGGGTGCGCCTGAAGCCACGACTAATCTCAGTATTGCCACTAACCTGCCATCGACTTCCCCTGGTATTGATGATGGTGCAGGTGGTCTTCTGGCGATTGACCCAAATGACCCTGCTTCCTACAGCTTTTCTACTTCCGCTACCGTTTATGATTCGCTGGGTAATGAGCATGTGGTTACTACCTATTATCAACATATCGACTCCAACGCGGATGACGGTAGTGGGCCGGTCGGTGATAACCAGTGGCAGATGGCTGCTTATATTGATGGTGGTGATGTTAAAGGCGGTACCGCAGGTACACCTTTCGCACTGGAAACCGATGCTCGCGTCAGTTTTAATGCCGACGGTACCTTGTCATCAGTCGATGCTGACCCTACGACGGGTGCATTGGATCCGATCACGCTAAGCTTTACTGATACCACTACTTCCGAGTGGGCCAGTGGTGCTGAAACTCAAACCATTACGCTGTCACTGGCCGGTTCTACCCAAAACTCAGGTGCCTTCAACGTCGGTGCGCTGACCGTGAATGGTTTCCCGACTGGACGATTGACCGGTGTTGATGTCAGTGAGGAAGGTCTGATCCGTGCCACCTACAGCAATGGCCAGGCTGTGCCTATCGGAAAAATTGCACTGGGTGACTTTGCCAACCCGCAGGCGTTGAACAAAATCGGCAGTACCGCCTGGAAAGAAACCACCGACTCCGGGCCGGTTATAGCCGGTGAAGCCTCAACCGGCAGCTTTGGCCAGGTTCAAGCTGGCGCGTTGGAAACTTCGAACGTCGATTTGACCAAGGAACTCGTCGGATTGATCACTGCTCAGCGTAACTTCCAGGCCAACTCGAAAGCGATCGAAACCAATAACGCTATCACCCAGACTATTATTAACTTGCGTTAAGTTCGGCTTTAACCCCACTCAAATTATTGAGTGGGGTTTTTGCAAACTGGAACGAAAACTGCTTCAGATTATTCAGACCATTTTTTTGACTGCCAGTCATTTCGTTATCAGAGGCAATTGTTATGGACCGTAGTCTTTTTATCGCCATGAATGCCGCCCAGCAGACCATGCAGGCGCAGGCGACCAATGCCAACAATCTGGCCAATATCAATACCACCGGTTTCCGCGCGGACTTTGAACAGTTCCGCAGCATGCCGGTATTTGGCGAAGGTTTACCGACACGCGTTTATTCGATGACCGAGCGCCCCGGTACGGATTATCAACAGGGCTCAGTGCAATCCACCGGTCGTGAACTGGATATTTCAGTCCAGGGCGAGGGTTTCATTGCCGTCCAGGGTAAAGATGGTCGTGAAGGCTATACCCGTGCCGGCGATCTGCAGATCACCGAAACCGGCCAGTTAGTGACCGGCACCGGTCTGGCGGTGATGGGTGAAGGCGGACCGATTGCGATTCCACCGGCAGAAAAGGTCGAAATTGGCAGCGACGGTACCATTTCCATCCGCCCCATCGGTGAAGCGGCGAATGCCTTAGCGGTGCTGGACCGTATAAAACTGGTCAAACCCGACCTGCAGCAGGTGTTCAAAGACAGCGACGGTTTGCTGCGGATGCGAGATGGCAGTGAAGCACCACTGGATGCCACTGTGACAGTCTCATCCGGCACTTTGGAAAGCAGTAACGTTAATGCTGTCGGCGCCCTGGTCAAAATGATCGAATTGCAGCGGCAATATGAAATGCAGGTCAAGATGATGAAAACCACGCAGGAAAACAGCGCCGCCTCGGCACGTTTAATGCAGATGAATGGTTAACCGCACAAGGCGGCAATTTTTACCGCCCGGCGAGAGTAGGAGTTAAATTATGAATCAGGCTTTATGGATTGCAAAAACCGGCCTTGATGCCCAGCAAACCCGGATGTCAGTGATTTCCAATAACCTGGCTAACGTCAACACCACCGGCTTCAAACAGGATCGCGCGGTGTTTGAGGATCTGCTGTATCAGACCATTCGTCAGCCCGGCGCGCAGTCATCCGCCAGCACGCAGTTACCATCCGGTCTGATGGTCGGTACCGGTGTGCGTACGGTAGCCACTGAGAAAGTCCACACGCAGGGAAATATTCAGCAGACCCAGAACGCACTCGATATTGCGATTCAGGGCCGTGGCTTTTTCCAGATTCTGATGCCGGATGGCACTTTGTCCTACACCCGTGACGGCACATTCCAATTAGATAATACCGGCCAGATGGTCATGTCCAACGGCTACCCTCTGGAGCCTGGCATTACGATTCCTGAAGACGCTCAAAGCATTACGATTGGTTCTGACGGTACCGTGAGTGTGCTGCAGGCCGGTGATGCGGAAACAACCATTGT
>JABURN010000196.1 GCA_014762585.1 Methylophaga sp. | reverse complement strand
GAGAATAGCGACAACAACACTGGCAATCGAGCCAAACACTACTGCATCAAATGCCATCTATGATTCCTCCTGTGGAATTTGTATGGCCCTGAAAGCATATCAGGGCCATCACTCTATCTTTACTGACCACCACCGAACTGGTGAACGTAGACAGCGAGTTTCTTGATTTCTGTTTCGGTCAGACGCTCGGTTTCGGTGCCGTCGTATTCAGGCTCTTCTTCCCACTTCTGGGCCTCGAGTTTGACCGCCAGTTTTTCATTCCAGCCCGGCATTACAGCAACACGAGTTTGAGGATCTGATGGATCGTTTACGCCGTGCAGGATGGTGTAACGGATTTCTTCAGGCTCACCAGAAAAACGCCAGATCTGGTCAGTCAGATTGGCTGAGCCAAGCGCATGCATGCCTTTGGCATCAGCACCATGACAGCCGACACAACCTTTTTCGTTGTAGAGTTTCCAACCCGCTTCAGTGGCCTTGCCTTCAGACGCATTCAAGACGAATTGAACCAGGCCATCGACCTCTTCGGGTTTCAGCGTGTTTTTGTGCGCCATCATCATGCCCTGACGACCTTTGGCCAGCGTTTCAACAATGGTGCTTACATCACCACCGTAGAGCCAATCATCGTCAGCCAGAATCGGGTAACCAGAGCCTGGCGCCGGGATACCACCGGTACCGTGACAGGCTGCACAGTTATCACCATAAAGCACTTTACTGGAACCGACTGCGTAGTTGCGCATGTCCTGATCAGCCAGAATTTCTTCGGCAGTCATGGCTTCCAGTTTTTCTTCAAACGGGGCACGTTTTGCTTCAACTTCAGCCAGGTTTTCCTTGTACTCCTTGATCATGGTCCAGCCCAGCAGACCTTTAGTGCTGTCATTGATCAGCGGCAGCGCAGGATAAAGGATGAAATACACCAGTACCAGCAGACCACTCAGGTAAAGGGCATTGGTCCACCAACGCGGTGGGGGATTTTCCAGCTCTCTGATACCATCCCATTCGTGTCCTGTATCAGACACTTCATTAGGATTCTTTTTGTTATCAGCCATCTTTTTTCTCCGAATTTGTCTCGTCTTCGTCATCCAGCGGCATGGAACGATGGGACTCAATCTTGTCTTTGTTTTTTGGGTTCAGCACCCAGAAATACAGTCCCACCATCAGTAGAAAGATCACTACTGTAAATACCAGGCCGAACCAGTCGGTTCCGGTCATCGCGCTCCAATCAGTATGAAAATACTCTTGAAGTTTACTCACGATAATCTCTGCCCGGCTCGAATTTCACCATGGTGCCCAGTACTTGCAGATAAGCCACCATCGCTTCCATTTCGGTTTTACCCTCAACGGCTTCTGCAGCGCCTTCGATTTGCTCATCGGTATAAGGCACACCCAGCGCTTTCATCGCACGCAGACGTTTTTCCATACCTTCGCCATCAATAGTGGCATCGTGCAGCCATGGATAACTTGGCATGATGGACTCGGGCACAACCGAACGCGGATCTTCCAGATGCTGAATATGCCAGGCATCAGAGTATTTGCCACCGACACGGGCCAGATCAGGTCCGGTACGTTTTGAACCCCATTGGAATGGGTGGTCATACTGAGACTCGACTGCCAGAGAGTAGTGACCATAACGGTCTTTCTCATCACGGAATGGACGTACCATCTGTGAATGGCACAGATAACAGCCTTCACGCTGGTAAATATCACGACCAGCCAGTTCAAGTGCTGTGTAGGGACGGACGCCTTTCAACTCTTCATATTCCGGAAACACATCATCTTCAAACGTAGTATCCAGATAGAACAGCGGGACGATTTCGACGATACCGCCTACCGAGACGACCAGTGCTGTTGCCAGCACCAGAGCCCAGATATTCTTCTCCAGTTTCTCCTGGAAGGTAACTGGTTTATTAGAATTATGATCAGACATTCCAGTCTCCTTAAATATTAGCCGCAGTCGCCATTTCGGCAGACGGTTTGGCAATCGCGCGACGGATAGTCACGGTGACGTTGAACAGCATGACGCAGGCACCCAGGAAGAAAATCAGGCCGCCGACAGCACGCATCGCATAATAAGGATGCATCTGAGCGACAGACTCAACGAAGGTGTAAGCCAGGTTGCCGTATTCGTCATAGGCACGCCACATCAGACCTTGCATGATGCCTGATACCCACATCGCAGTGATGTAGACCGCGGTACCGATTGTTGCCATCCAGAAGTGAATATTGACCAGACGCACTGAATACATGGTGGTACCCCACATACGCTCAACCATGTGATAGAGCGCACCAATAGACACCATCGCTACCCAGCCAAGCGCACCGGAGTGAACGTGACCGATAGTCCAGTCAGTGTAGTGAGACAGGGCATTCACCGTTTTGGACGACATCACAGGACCTTCGAAGGTCGACATTGCGTAGAAAGCCAGCGACACAATCAGGAAACGCAGAATGTAGTCGGTGCGCAGTTTGTCCCAGGCACCTGACAGGGTGAACATACCGTTGATTGCACCACCCCAGGAAGGAATGATCATCGCCAGTGAGATGGCCGCACCCAGCGAACCGGTCCAGTCAGGCAATGCAGTGTATTGCAGATGGTGAGCGCCCAGCCAGACATAACCGAAGACCAGTGCCCAGAAGTGAATCACTGACAGACGGTAGGAATAAACCGGACGGTTGGCCTGTTTCGGTACGAAGTAGTACATGATGCCGAGGAAGCCTGCGGTCAGGAAGAAGCCTACCGCGTTATGCCCGTACCACCATTGAATCATCGCATCATGAACACCAGAGAAGATGGAGTAGGATTTAAATAACTCAACTGGGATTGCCAGGCTGTTGACCACGTGCAGGTAGGTGATCATGATCATCATGGCCAGGAAGAACCAGTTGGCCACATAAATATGTGAAACCTTACGGATTGAAATGGTCATGATGAAGTTGAAGGTGTAAGCCAGCCAGACAGCAGCAATCAGAATATCGATTGGCCATTCCAGTTCAGCGTATTCTTTGGATTGGGTGTAACCCAGTGGCAGTGTAATGACCGCAGCAAGAATAACCAGATTCCAGCCCCAGAAGGTGAACCAGGCCATTTTGTCACTCCACAGGCGGGTACCACAGGTACGTTGTACCACGTAATAGGCCGTCGCCATCAGAGTGGAACCACCGAATGCAAAAATAACCGCATTGGTGTGCACCGGACGCAGTCGTCCGAAGCTGATGTAAGGATTGTCGAAGTTCAGAACCGGCCAAGCCAGCTCCGAAGCGATATAAACACCGACACCGGTGCCGATGACCAAGTAGACACACGCCATATAGGCGAACCACTTGACCACCTGATAGTTATACTGCTGTTGTTCCGCTTGCATAGCGACCACACCTTCTCTCTTTGGAAAACTCTCTCTCAGCCCCCATTATTATTTTGTAGGAGCCAGGACCCTTTTCATTACGCCTTTATAAATAAAGCATGCTGAATTTTACCTGAACGCGACTCTTAACATGGGCTGCAAGTCTTGATCTGGATCAATGATTTGCGAAATGCCCATCAGGCTGGCAAATGCTTTATTTATTCTGCGTAGCAGGGAATTTTCCTAAGAACCATCTGGGTGGTCAAGTTCTGACCATTGCAACCGGTATCACTCCAGTTTCAAGCGCTTGATAAAACAGTAACTTAGATTGTTCTCTTAAGAAAAAAACAATCATTCGAAACAGCACTTTCGGGGATGTTGCGGGCAAAGTGCGAAGCTGATCACAGGGCGTCAAAACTGACGGCCAACAGCACTTTACGCTGCTCACTGACCAGAAGATTGAAGGTACGGCAGGCGGCGCCGAGATCCATGAATTCAACACCAATCTGGGATTGCATGAATTCATTGGCGATTTTGTGGAGTTCAATACAGAGACCAGACCCGGTCGCGAATAAAATCACTTCCGGATCCAGTTTCTTGAGTTCGGCCAGTTGCCCGGCCGTTATGTTGACAATCTCCTTCACCGGCCAGTCAGCGATCAGCTGATTGCGGGTCAGGATAAAGTTCGACTCGACAGTCTCGAGTCGGTTTTGATGTTGGGGACGAATGACCACATGGTCATTATCGTAACTGTGGATTTGGTTATATTCGCTAACCGCTTCCTGACTCAGTTTCATTGCTGGGTATCAGTAACCCGCCGCGTCGTTAACACGGTCACGAAGTTCTTTGCCAGGTTTGAAATGCGGAACAAATTTCTCGTCCAGCTTAACCGATTCACCACTTTTGGGATTACGGCCGATACGGGGTGGTCTGTGGTGCAGCGTAAAACTGCCAAAACCGCGAATCTCGATGCGATCACCTCTGGACAGGCTGTCACTCATTTGTTCGAGAATCAATTTTACGGCCAGCTCAACATCGCGATAATTCAGTAGAGATTGTTTTTCAGATAATGCTTCGATCAAATCTGATTTGGTCATGTCTTTATTGTTCCTGGAATAATGCGCCAAACACACCGATGTTAAGAGGGGGTTCAATCCATTGACTAAAAGCAGCGCACCCGGCCGGAGCCGGGTGCACCTGATACAGTCAGATATTAATTATCTTTCTGATCCATTTGCTCTTTCAGCAGATCACCCAGCGTGGTGTTGCCAGAAGAAACGTTGCTGTACTCTTTAACAGCTTCTGCTTCTTCTTTCTCGTCCTTGGCTCTGATAGACAGCGTCAGGGTGCGATCTTTACGCGACATACCGGTAAATTTCGCTTCCACTTCCTCGCCTACAGTCAGGACTTTGCTGGCATCATCGATACGTTCACGGGCGATGTCAGCGGCACGGATGTAACCTTCTACACCTTCAGCCAGTTCAACCGTGGCGCCACGAGCGTCAACCGCACTGATAGTGCCTTTGACGATACTGCCGCGTGGGTTTTCAGACAGGAATGAAGAGAACGGGTCATCCTGCAATTGTTTGATACCCAGTGAGATACGCTCACGTTCAGGGTCAATTGCCAGTACAACCGCTTCAACTTCATCACCTTTCTTGAAATCGCGAATCAGTTCTTCGTTGTCTTCTTCCCAGGAGATGTCAGACAGATGAATCAGACCGTCAATACCACCTTCAAGACCGATGAAGATACCGAAGTCAGTGATTGACTTGATGGCACCTTTAACCTTGTCACCCTTGCTGTGAGTCATTGAGAACTCTTCCCAAGGATTGGCCTGGCATTGTTTGATACCCAGAGAAATACGACGACGTTCTGCGTCGATGTCCAGTACCATTACTTCAACTTCATCGCCCAGGGCAACCAGTTTGGATGGGTGAACATTCTTGTTGGTCCAGTCCATTTCAGACATGTGTACCAGACCTTCAACGCCATCTTCGATTTCAACGAAACAGCCGTAGTCAGCAATGTTGGTGACTTTACCGTGAATACGGGTGCTGTTCGGATAGCGACGAGCGATATCTTTCCAAGGATCGTCACCCATTTGTTTCAGACCCAGAGAAACACGCTCACGCTCTTTATCGAATTTCAGCACCTGAACTTCGATTTCGTCGCCGATAGCAACCACTTCTGAAGGATGCTTGACGCGTTTCCAGGCCATATCGGTGATGTGCAGCAGGCCGTCGATACCACCCAAATCAACGAAGGCACCGTAGTCGGTCAGGTTCTTAACGATACCTTTAACAACTTTACCTTCTTCCAGGGTTTCCAGCAGCGCTTCACGTTCTGCACTATTCTCTTCTTCCATGATCGCACGGCGAGATACAACGATGTTGTTGCGTGGACGATCCAGTTTGATCAATTTGAATTCGAGATCTTTACCTTCCAGGTGCGTGGTGTCGCGGATAGGACGGATATCGACCAGAGAACCCGGCAGGAAGGCACGGATATTTTCCAGATCGACAGTGAAACCACCTTTGACTTTACCGGAAATCATACCGGTAACGGTTTCACCCGCTTCATAGGCATGCTCCAGTTTGGTCCATGCTTCAGCCTGTTTGGCTTTATCACGTGACAGCTGGGTAGCACCAAAACCATCTTCCAGGGATTCCAGGGATACATCGACCAGATCACCGATAGAAACGGTGATTTCACCATTTTCATCCATGAACTCAGAAACAGGAATCGCGCCTTCAGATTTCAGGCCGGCATTAACCATGACAACATCAGAACCAACATTGACTACCGTACCGGTAACAATCTTGCCTGGTTGCATGGGGGTTGAATTTAAACTCTCTTCAAAGAGATCAGCAAAGCTTTCGCTCATGTTAGTTATCCTTGACCCTGTATTGAGAAACAGGATCACCAAAAGTTGTCACCTGCGACATGCAGGATCGTTAAAAATCCCAATCGGCATGGCCGACCAGGGCCCTCAAATTACATGTCAGCGCAATATGCGCGGACCTGTTCGAATACCGCATCAATCCCTAACTCGGTAGAATCGAGAATAAGCGCACCCTTAGCCGGCCTTAACGGGGCGACTTCGCGTTCGCTGTCTCTTCTGTCACGCTCGGAGATTTCTGCGATCAGATCAGAAAGGTTACTCTCAATTCCTTTCTGTTTCAACTGCTTATAACGTCTCTGCGCCCTTTCCTCGGCGCTTGCCGTTAAAAAAACTTTAAATGGCGCATCCGGAAATACCACCGTGCCCATATCTCGGCCATCGGTGACCAGCCCGGGCATTTTCCTGAAATCACGCTGGCGCTGCAAGAGAGCACTGCGAACCGAGGGGATGGCAGCCACTTTTGACGCCGCATTACCGGCCTCTTCACTGCGGATCCGCAGGCTGACATCGTCGCCTTCCAGCATCACTTTCAATTCTGCATTATCAAAGGCAAAGCGCACATCCAGTTGCTCGGCCAGTTTGGTCAGCGCGGCTTCATCAGCCAAGTCCAGCTGATGTTTAATCGCCGCCTGCGCCAGTACCCGATAAATAGCGCCACTATCCAGGTAGTGCCAGCCAAATTCACGGGCAATCATCTGGGCAATGGTGCCCTTGCCAGAGCCGCTGGGACCGTCGATAGTGAGTACCGGAATATCAGTCATCAATTTCCTCGATATTCAGTCCCGCTTGTGTGGCCAGCTCGACAAAGCCCGGGAAAGAGGTTGCCACATTGGCGCAATCATTGATCTGAATCGAACCACCGGCCTGCAAAGCTGCCACCGCAAACGACATCGCGATGCGATGATCACCATGACTGTCGACTTCGCCGCTCCCGATCACACCACCATGGATGACAATACCGTCTTCGGTTGGCCGGGCATCAATGCCCAATGTGGTCAGACCATCTGCCATTACCTGAATTCGGTCGCTTTCTTTGACGCGTAACTCTTCTGCGCCGGTCAGCAAGGTTTCGCCTTCAGCACAAGCGGCAGCAATAAACAGCGCCGGGAATTCATCGATAGCCAGCGGCACCTGGTGTTCCGGAATCTGAATGCCTTTCAGCGGCGCATATTTCACCCGGATATCGGCGACCGGTTCACCGCCGGTTTCAGCTTCGTTGTGCAAGCTGATATCAGCGCCCATCTGTTTCAGAATATTAATGACGCCAATCCGGGTCGGGTTGATACCCACGTGTTTGAGCGTCACATCACTGCCCGGTGCAATGGCTGCTGCCACCATGAAGAAAGTCGCAGAAGAGATATCGGCCGGGACATCAATCCGGGTGGCGGTCAGCTTGGCGCCGCCCTCAATCGTGACAGTGCTGCCCTGCTGCTGTAATGGGTAGCCCATGCCACCCAGCATGCGTTCTGTGTGATCACGGGTCGGTGCCGGCTCGGTCACTGAAGTCTTACCATCAGCGTACATCCCGGCCAGCAACAGGCAGGACTTGACCTGAGCACTGGCCATCGGCAGATCGTAATCAATGCCCTTGAGCTGTTTGCCACCGTGAATTTTCAGTGGCGGCTTGCCGTCATTGGTGTCAATTTCAGCGCCCATCAAGGCCAGCGGGTCGGTCACCCGCTTCATGGGCCGACCTGACAGAGATTTATCCCCGGTCAAAGTCACATCAAAGTTTTGTGCTGCCAGTAAACCGCTCAACAGCCGCATGGAGGTGCCGCTGTTGCCCAGATATAAATCGGCTTCCGGTGCTTTGAGGCCATGCATGCCCACACCATGAATCGTCACTTTGCCTTTATCCGGCCCGATAATATGCACGCCCATGGCACGGAACGCTGCCAGTGTCGCCAGTGCATCTTCGCCTTCCAGAAAGCCCGTGACCTCGGTCGTGCCCTCTGCCAGAGCCCCCAGCATAATGCTGCGGTGAGAAATTGATTTATCCCCGGGCACACGCAATTCACCGGTGATCTGAC
>JABURN010000246.1 GCA_014762585.1 Methylophaga sp. | reverse complement strand
GAAATAAACCGGGTTGATAAGGTGGGACGGTCGTCATCACAAATCGCGATGGGCACCTTATTCAGGGTGTCCGGGATGGATGTCGCTGCAATATAAATCAGTAATGAAAATCCATAGCCAATCAACACCAGCATGATCGGATCGCGGAGAATGCTCCAGAGTTCTTTGGTGCCCAGAAGATAGACATGACTAAGCCGGATCATGCTTATTTCTCTTGTTTATTCAACAGTGCGATGGCCATGATCAATGCGACCACGGCGCCCATGGCGATAGCGAATATCGAGGGGAGTAATTCAGGCAATGTCAGCGCTTTATTGAAGACACCTCGGCTGATGGCGATGAAGTGTGTGGTGGGGTTGAATTCACCGATGATTCTGCCAATGCCTTCTAGTGAACTGACAGGATTGATCATCCCGGAAAATTCTATCGTCGGTAACAATGAGCCCATGGCAGTGAAGAATATGGCGGCAATTTGACTGCGTGTGAAGGTTGACGACAACAGGCCGAAAGCGGTCGCAAAGCTGACAAAAAACACTGAGGCAATAAGCAATGCGACAAAGCTGCCTTTGATGGGCACCCCAAACAGCCAGATGGCAAATGCCGTCATAAACAGGAAGTTAATCATGGCCAGGAAAATATAGGGCAACTGCTTGCCCAGCATAAATTCTGTTCGTGTCACTGGCGTCACATAAAGATTGATGATGGAACCCAGCTCTTTTTCCCTGACCACAGCCAGCGCACTGAGTATGGCCGGTATCAATAACAGCATCATTGGCATCACTGCAGGTACCATCGCAGGCAGACTTCTGACATCCGGGTTGTAGCGGAAACGGGTTTCGATATTGGCTGCAGGCGGACTGTTGATGCCAAGCTCTGTTGCCACCCAGTTCTGATGCATTCCTTTTACATAGCCCAACACAGTCTCGGCACGTTGCGGCATGGCACCATCTATCCAGGCACTGATTTCAACCGTGTTGCCCCTGGCGAGATCCCGGGAAAAATTGGGCGGAATTTCAATAGCCAGTGCCAGTTCGCCACTGCGCATTCTTCTGTCCAGATCGGCATAATTCTGAATTTCAGCCTGCTCGATGAAATAGCGGGAGCCAGACATGTTCAGGGTGTAATTCTGACTCAGACTGGTCTGATCGCGATCCAGCACGGCATAGCTCAGATCCTCAACATCCATGGAAATGCCATAGCCCATAATTACCATCAGCAGCAGACTGCCAATAAGGCCCATTGTCAGGCGTACACCATCCTGTTTCAGCTCCTGCATTTCACGAATGCTATAGCTGAATGCGCGTCGCCAGCTAAACCGTTTTTTGTAGCGCGGGCTGGATAACTTACTGTCATCTACCATCGTGTTTGGCGTTGCCGGCTGGGATATGAAGCCTGGCTCGGGCGAAGCCTCGTTCTGTTTCAAATAAGCTATAAAAGCCTGTTCCAGAGAGGAAGCGCCCTGTTTATCGCTAAGCGCTGCTGGCGTATCGGTATCAAGCACCTGTCCTGCATGCATGAGTGAAATCCGATCGCAGCGCTCTGCCTCATTCATGAAATGAGTTGAGATAAAGATGGTGACCTTGTCATTGCGTGACAACTCAACCAGCAAGGCCCAGAAAGTGTCTCTGGCAACCGGATCGACACCGGATGTAGGTTCATCCAGAATCAGTATTTCAGGTTTATGGACCACGGCCACAGCCAGCGAAAGACGCTGTCGCATACCCAGTGGCAGATTATCCGGCAGGCGCGAGGTAACCTGCTCCAGGCCGAATCGCGACAATAAGTCCTGCACTCTTGGTTCGATCTCTGCCGCAGGCACATTAAAAAGCTGCGCATGCAGAATCAGGTTTTGCCTGACGCTAAGCTCGTTATAGAGCGAAAAGGCCTGTGTCATGTAACCAACACGGCGTCTTGTTTCAACATCGCTGGCTTTGACTTCATGGCCAAACAGACTGGCCTGGCCTTCACTCGGTGCCAATAATCCTGTCAGCATTTTCATTGTGGTAGTTTTGCCGCAGCCGTTAGAGCCGATAAAGCCAAAAATCTCCCCCCGCCTGATATCAAAGCTCACATGGTCGACCGCGACAAAGTCACCGAAGCGCATGGTGAGGTCTTTCGCCTGGATGGCAAGATCACCGTGATTGTTGAAAGCTGGAATGCTGATGGCAGCGTGACCCTGCTTCTTGTTTTCAGGCAAGAGGGCAATAAAGGCTTCTTCAACACTGTGTGTATTGGTGGTCTGGGTCAGTGCTGACGGCGAACCACTGGCCAGGACTTTCCCCTCATCCATCGCAACCAGAAGATCAAAACGCTCGGCCTCTTCCATATAAGCCGTCGCGACCAGCACACTCATACCCGGCCGCGCTGATCTTATTTGTTCAATCAGTTGCCAGAACTGATTTCTGGATAAAGGATCCACCCCTGTGGTTGGCTCATCCAGAATGAGTAAATCGGGATCGTGAATCAGGGCGCAGCACAGCGCCAGTTTCTGTTTCATGCCGCCGGACAACTTGCCAGCTGGACGATCCAGAAACGGATACAGGCCGGTGGCGCGGGTCAGATGGTCTATTCTTCTGCGACGTTCTCTCTGGTCATGACCGAATAAGCGACTGACAAACTGCAGGTTGTCCTCCACTGACAGAGCAAGACTCAGGTTCTTACCCAGTCCCTGCGGCATGTAGGCGATAGTGGGACAAATCTGATTTCGGTGGCGTCTGGACGCCATATTGCCACCGAGCACAGTGAGCCTGCCCTGTTGCAGTTTACGGGCACCGGCTATGAGTGATAACATGCTGGATTTCCCCACCCCGTCCGGGCCGATAAAACCGACAACAGCATCGGCTGGAATAGATAGATTGATATCCTTGAGGGCTTGTTTAGAGCCATATTTCAGGCTGACATCATCCAGTTCAACGACGGCTTGTTTATCACGTGACGCCACTATTCAGGCACCTTGACCTGCAATGAGGGTGGCCAGTTTTCATTCTCATCCAGTTTCAGCCAGGCCACACCCGGCAAGCCTGTTTTTACTTGCCGGATATATCTGGCAAGCAACTCAGGCGAGATCCGCACTTTGACGCGAAACATCAGCTTTTGTCGCTCTTCTGCCGTTTCGACGGTTTTCGGTGTAAATTGCGCTACGCTGGAGATGTAGCTGACTTTGGCTGGAATGACATAGTCTGGAAAAGTATCCAGAACGATACGCGCGTCATTACCCAGAGCAATGCGGCCGACGACGGTTTCAGGTAAGAAGAAAGTCATGTAGACATCGGTCAGGTCGACCATGTTAAGCACTTTGCCGCCACTGGCGAGCACCTCTCCCGGTTCGGCAACCCGGTATTGCACCCGTCCGGCTCTGGGGGCTTTAAGCTGACTGTCAGCGATATCTACCTTGATGCGTTCAATCGTGGCTTCAACAGCTGTCACAGCAGATCTGGCACCATTAACCTGTGACTCAGCCGAAATGACAGCCGCTTCGGCTGCTTTCACCTGGGCTCTGGCTGCTGTGAGTGTGGCCTCCGCACTTCTGACAGCGGCTTCATCATCATCCAGCTGCTGCATGGAGGCCGAGCCTTTTTCTGTCAGCTGTTTTGTTCTGTTAAAACGACGTTTGGCATTCTCCAATTCGCTGGCACGTTGAACAACCAGGGCTTTGGCGGCTGCGACATCACTTTGCCTGACTGCGACCTGGGCCTTGGCACTGGCGACTGCAGTGTTTGCTTTTTGCCACTGAGCTTCCGCCTCATTCAGTTGTGCATTAAGCACATCAATCTGCATTCGGGCGACAATGTCACCGGCTTCAATAAAGTCACCTTCATTGGCGTAAATTTCCACGATCCGGCCGGCATATTTGGTCGCTATATCAATTTCTGTCGCCTCTATGCGGCCGTTACCACTGACCAGATAGTCAGCGGGTGCGGCTTTCTCCTGCAACATCCAAAACCAGACTGCACTGGATACGACAGCGATGAGCACCATCAAAAACAGTATCTTTTTAATAGTGTCTCTCATGCCTCTTTCCTTAACTGATGTCATCCTGAGTTAACTGTATCTTGCAGCTAAATTAAGACTGTAAAAAATATCCTGATGAATGAGCAGTTTATGCTCAAACGCGCGCTATCTGCCATCGTCTCTTAACTATAGCGTAATTGGATAAATTTGGTTGAAAGTATCGAGGGCGCTCTGTGTAAGAAATTTTTACGAGCTTGTCATTCAATAATTCGGAGAAATCAGGCTGATGAAATGCGGTGTTTTTGGTGTGTTAACTGTTAGCGCTATGATCTATAGCCCGCATCAAATAAAGCCTGACGGTAACAAGAGGTAACAAAGCGATGAGTGCGAAGCTCAGAAATATAGGTGCTTTCGACTGTTTAGGCTGTATTTCATTGACAATGATACTGTCTGACTGGGCCTGGTTGATTGCTGTGAAGGCGTCAGTCACTTCAGCGTCATTACCGGCTTCAAAGACCTCATAAGGCACCTGCATAGTTGAGAAAAAACGATGCAGCTTTCTCTCCGGAAGCTGATCCCATGAATCCGGTTCATCATCCTTTTTTTCAAGAGAGAACGCATCAATGGACTTGAGATAAATCCAGTAGAGTGAAAGACGGTTATCTTGAAAGATACTGCTTATCCTGTTCTGCTCTGTTTCTGAAAACTTTTCACCGCCATCAGACACCAACAGAACCACCCTGCTTCCTCTGTATTTTTCACCCTCAAAATAATCCGCAGCCTGATGCATTGACTGGGCCAAGTTCGTTTCCGACATGCCCTTACCGAGGCCATTGGCCTTTATTGTGGCAAGCACAGCATCTTTGTTTTCAGTCAGCGGCAACAAAGGCATGACTTTGTTGCTGAACATCACAAACCCCCACCTTTCATCAGGTCTAAGCCTTACAAAGGCTTTCAAATGTTTTATTGCCGCACTTCTCTTACTTTTACTCAGATCCCGGTTTACTTTTTGCGCACTGTCTTCTACCGCAAAAGGTTCATCCATACTTCTGCTTCTATCCAGCAAAATCACGAACTCAGCGCCCTGCGCTAATCGCTCTTTTGCGTACTCGGGCACATAAGGACCGGATAAGGCCAGCACCAGCCCCAAAATGACGATGGAAGCCAAAGTTTTAAGTGTTCGGTCAATCACACTCGATAAAGGATCGTGGGGGATGAATCTATCCCAGGGCACGACTTTTTCAGTGTTGATGACAAGCCATGGCAATATCGCCAGTGGCGATAGCAGCAATACCATGGGTGACTCAAAGCTTAGTGACAACAGGCTCATTCAACGTTGGCTCTGTAAATTAAAGGAGCCAATGCTTATTGTTCAGCCGAGCTGAATGTGGACTTCAATACCAGCACTGCCCCCTTGCCAAAGCCATAACTGGTGATTATCAGGCTGGAATACAGATAGATATTAAACAGTGTGGCCCAGAACCCGGTTGTGACATAGGTGACTGATTCAGGATCCGTACTCGGGAAAATCGCCTGCAGCATAAACAGGCTTGAATTGGTAAAAGCCCCTACCACCATGGCCCATCTGACATGCCAGGGCAAAAACACTTTTGTGGCATAGAAGCCCAGGATCAGTGCACTCATGATCAGAAAGTCCAGGTGCGCCTGCAGTACGCGTTTGAACTCACCTTCAAAAACGGTTCGGAATAAAGGCACATCGTTATAGATTCCGACCATACTCCAGGCCAGTATCAATGCCATCAATATCCACAGGCAGGCGCCTCTCAAGAGCACCAGATGTCCGTTAAACGTTTGACTCTTCATAACCCTCTCCTTTTGTATTTTTGATGGATTATGCCGAGTCAAACAGGGTGAGACTTTTCTCAGTCGGTGTTATGTTTAACAATTAAACAGTAGTGAAGATAGGTGTATTGATGGAACAGAACAATCCTATTGAAGCTAGTTTGAAACGCCTCAATGGCTGTCGCTTCAATACTGAAACACAACCCGAAAGGCTCAGGCAGGAATGGTTGCGTGAAATCATTGGTAAAGAATATGCCAATGTCGAGGTGAAGCCGCCAAAGCAGACCTGTTTATTCAACGATATGCAGATCTACCCTTTGCTTAATGGCATTCGCTTTTCACCCATTCGCTCCAATCCCATACAGCTGGAACGCTTACCTGCCGAGCCGACGGCTATCTCACAGGATTGTTATTTTGCCGTTTTGCTGCTTTCGGGCAGCTATAAACTGGAACAAGGGGGCCGGGAAACCTTTCTCCGGCCGGGGGAGATGACGATTTATGATGCGACTGAACCGCATAAAATCACCCTTCCGGACCCCTTTTCCAAACTCATCATTTCAGTGCCAAGAGCCCAGTTTGAAAAAGAGTTTCAGAATCTAAACCAACTGACAGCGACAAAAATTTCGAGCAGGAATCAGGCGGGTAACAACCACACATTGACGCAGCTTTGTGATGGGATACATCGAATGGATAAAAGCAGCTTTCTGGGCTACTCCCTGCCGGTGCTGGAAATGATAAAGGAGAGTCTCATTGAGAGGGGCGGGCTTCAAAGGGACATTTCATCACTTAAGGCCCTCTCATTATTTCGGGTCCAGCAATACATTCAGACTCACCTTGAAAATGAGAACCTGTGTGCCGAAGACATCTCACAAGGCGTCAGACTCTCAATTCGTTACATCAATGAACTGTTTCAACATCAGAATACGTCGCTGATGCGATTCCTGACCGAGAAACGACTGGAACGCAGTCAGCACTACTTGTCCAATGCCTTTTTTTCAGATCTGAGTATCACCGATATTGCATTGAGGTGTGGTTTTAAAAACTTTTCACACTTCAGCCGGGTATTCAAAGAGACGTATCTTTATTCTCCAAGGGCATACCGGCAAATGATGATGAGCAATTGATTGTGCTGTTGCTCACTTAAGTTTCAGATAAGTTTTGCTGTTTAGCATTACCGCAAACTAAAATTTGATTTGCCCGCGTTCTGGTCATACCATGAACTACTCAAATAAAGAGCAATAGCCAACATTTTGAAGCCGAACCCTCTCGTCACAATCAGTTTACTTATCTGCATGGTTTTCGCGACCACGGCCACGGCTTTTTTGCATCTCAACGAACACCTTATTGCTGATACGGGTAGTCAGCATCACCTGGTCGACAAAGACCATCATCACCCCAACGGCTCAGAACATGAAGCCGAGCACGCACACCACTTCAATCTGCACGTAGTGGGAGATCTCGTCGAACACGATGACATCGGTTTTATCAAATCCGCCAATCTGAATCCCGATGATATGATTACCCCGCTGGTGTCTCGTTCCTATACCCCACCTATTCCGCCACCCAACGCCTGATCCTCTAGCACCTGGTTTTTCAAGCACGCAGTCTGCGTGTCAACTTGCTATGGGATTTAATCATGAAACCGTTCTCTATTTTGTACCGTTCGGCCATGCCGATGACGGTATTGGTCTTGGGCCTGCTGTTATCCGCCAGCGCACTGGCGATAGATACCACCACCGCCGTTAAACGCACGCTGGAATCCAGTCCTGAATTACAGCTTTACCCTTATCATGTCAGGGCGCTGGAGGGAGAGTCTCTGCAGGCGGGACTGAAACCTAACCCTACACTCGGCGTGAGTCTGGAAAATGTCATGGGCACAGGTGACAGCCGGGTACTCGCCGGGCATGAACTCACACTATCATTGAGTCAGGTGCTTGAACTGGGCGGGAAACGGGAACGACGGGTTGATGTCGTTGACCGGAAATCTGCCATCCTGCAGCGGGAATATGAGGTTACGCGCCTGGATGTCGTTTCCAGCATGCTACGGGATTACTATGCGGCCTTACGTTTGCAGCAGTTGCTGGATTGGAACCAGCAAAGAATCAACACTGAACAGGCGGCCCTGAAAGTGATTGAACAGCGTGCTCGTGCAGGCGTAGTCGGTGAGGCTGATCGCATGCGAATGCAATTGCGGCTGGAAAAATCTCAAGCCAAACAACAGACTCTCACTGCTGAACACGAACAATCATTGAGAACCCTGGCATCGAGCTGGCTACAGGAACCTGATTTCAACGCGGTTGAAGGCGATATGGCGGCCCTGCCTGATTTGCCGGATAAAGCATCGCTTGAGCAGGCTGTACTGCAAACGCCGGACTATCTGCTAGTGACAGCCCAATCACGCATTAATGAGGCCAGATTGGCACTGGCCGAAGCCGAGCGCACAGCCAATGTCACAGTCGGTGCCGGTATCAGGCGTTTTGAAGCCAATGATGACCTTGCTCTGGTTTTCAATTTCACCATGCCATTACAACTGAAT
>JABURN010000107.1 GCA_014762585.1 Methylophaga sp. | reverse complement strand
CGCCATCGGCAATCAGTGGCACACCGGTACCTTCCAGTGCAGCAGCCACATTACTGATGGCGCTGATTTGCGGGACACCGACACCGGCGACGATACGGGTGGTACAGATAGAACCGGGGCCGATACCGACTTTGACCGCATCCGCGCCGGCTTCAACCAGTGCCAGCGCCGCCTCTGCGGTGGCGATATTACCGCCGATAACCTGAACCTGCGGGAAGTTCTGCTTCACCCATTTGACCTGATCCAGTACGCCCTGGGAGTGACCGTGAGCAGTATCAACCACAATAACATCGACGCCGGCTGCCGCCAGTGCTTCAACACGGGCCTGGCTCTCACTGCCGATACCAACAGCGGCACCGACACGCAGGCGTTCCTGATCATCTTTGGAAGCCAGCGGATTATCGGTTTGTTTCTGGATGTCCTTGACCGTGATCATGCCGGTCAGGTGGAAGTTGTCGTCCACCACCAGCACTTTCTCGATGCGGTTGGTGTGCAGCAGGTTCAGCACTTCTTCGCGGGAAGTATCTTCCTTGACGGTGACCAGTTTGTCTTTCTGGGTCATGATGGAAGAGACCGGATTGTCGTAGTGCGTTTCGAAACGCAGGTCGCGGCTGGTAACGATACCGACCAGGTCGACACCATCCACCACCGGTACGCCGGAAATATTGTGGGTGCGAGTCAGATCAACGACTTCACCGATAGTGGTGTTGGGGCTGACCGTAATCGGGTCACGAACCACACCGCTTTCGAATTTTTTGACCTTGCGCACTTCATCGGCCTGTTGCTCGATGGTCATGTTTTTGTGCAGAATACCCAAGCCGCCTTCCTGCGCCATTGCAATGGCCAGACGGCCTTCGGTGACAGTATCCATCGCTGCGGAGAGCAGCGGGATGTTAATCGTGATATCACGGGTCAACTTTGTCGCCAGATTGACATCACGCGGGAGGACGTTTGAATAGGCTGGGACCAGCAAAACGTCATCAAACGTCAGAGCTTCTTGAGCAATTCTCATCGGGCTTGTTCCTGAAATTAGCTGTAATATGATCCTGCAATTATATCAGGAAAATCAGTGCCAATGGCATCACAAAATACATCCGATCAACGAGGCTCACTGGCTAACCGGGCCGTCAGAGAGGTTTATCCAGTCTCGCGGATCGTGCGCGAAGCCCGTGTGCTGCTGGAAGGCTCTTTTCCTCTCATTTGGGTCGAAGGCGAGATATCCAATCTGGCCATGCCCGGCTCGGGGCACATCTATTTCACACTGAAAGACGAAGTTGCGCAGGTTCGCTGCGCGATGTTCCGTAATCGAAACCGGCAACTGCGCTTCACCCCTGAAAATGGTATGCAGGTTTTGTTACGGGTACGTGTCACGCTGTATGAGGGCCGCGGTGAATTCCAACTGGTGGTTGAGCACATGGAAGAGGCCGGCAGCGGCGCTTTGCAGCGTGCTTATGAGGCGCTGAAACAGAGGCTGGGACAGGAAGGCCTGTTCGATGAAGCACACAAAAAGCCGCTTCCGGCCATGCCCGCCACCATCGGTATTATTTCCTCGCCGGATGGCGCTGCTGTTCACGATATTCTCAGCGTGCTCAAACGCCGCTTCCCGGCGGTGGATGTAATTCTTTATCCGGTCGCTGTGCAGGGCGAGACGTCGGCAAGGCAACTGGTGGAGGCGGTCAAACTGGCTGATAGCCGCAAAGACTGTGATCTGCTGATCATCAGTCGCGGTGGTGGTTCGCTGGAAGATCTGTGGAGTTTCAACGACGAACAGCTGGCACGCTCGATTTATGATTGTGAATTGCCGGTTATCTCCGCAGTGGGACATGAGGTCGACTTTACCATCGCTGATTTTGTGGCCGATGTACGTGCACCCACGCCATCAGCCGCGGCAGAAATGGCGGTACCTGACGCCAAGCAATTACTGGCAACCGTGAACAACCTGATGCAGCGACTCACTTCCCGTACCCAGCAATGGTTGTCCGGGGAGCAGAGACATTTGCTGCATCTGCAGCGGCGTCTGCCGAGACCGGATTTGCAGATTCGCCAGCAAACTCAGAGTTTGAATCAATTCAAACGTATGCTGGATGTGGCCTGGTTGCGGCAGCAGCAGAACCGCGCGCAACGGGTCGATTATCTCGCGGCCAGACTGAAACATCCGCAGGCCCAGATAGATAGTCAGCATGCCCGGCTTAATAATCTGTTACATCGACTGCAGACAGCGTTTAGAGCACAGCAAAAACAGGCTGAACAGTGGGTTAGCACCTTGCAGTCCAGGCTCAGGCGGCAGCTGCCATTACAGCAGGTGGCGGCACAGGAGCAGCATGTCTTCGGGCTCAAGCACCAGCTCGATAAATTGATCAGAGCGCAGTTGACTTCAGCTGAAGCCATGCTGACACAACATATGCGGACCCTGGCGGCGGTGAGTCCGCTTAACACACTGGAACGGGGTTACAGTATTACCCGCTTTGCCGCCAGTGAGGAAGTCATTACCCGCAGTGAGCAGGTCAAACCGGGCGACGGGCTACGGATCAAGCTGCATCAGGGCGAGATAGACTGCGAGGTGAAAGGTGCCAGGAAACAGTAAAATTCTACTGTTATTGAGCCTTTGCCTGCCGCTGCTGGCAGTCGCTTTGCCTCAGGAATCAGCCGTACCGGGCGGGGTGGTGATTTTACCGCTGGCGCCGGCAGCAACCACGCAGCCCGAAGTGCGATTTGAGAATAAACCGGTACTGGTGGCGGCTGAAAACGGGCTCTGGCAGGCGGTGATCGGTGTGCCGCTGGAAGCCAAACCCGGCACGCATCAAATTTCAGTCAGTCAGAACGGCAAGGACAAAACCTTGCTGTTCACGATTGAGGACAAGCAGTACCCGACCCAGCACATTACGATTAAGGACAAGCGCAAAGTCAATCCAAATCAATACGATATGGAACGAATTAACCGCGAGAGCGCCCGCATTGATGCGGCCCTGCAGCACTGGACTGAGAACAATGAGGTGCCGTTCAATTTTATCTGGCCGCTGAAAGGCGAAGTCAGTGGCCTGTTCGGACGCCGCCGCGTATTCAATGGTGAGCCCAGAAAACCGCATAGCGGTATGGATATCGCTGCTGCCACCGGCACGCCGATTCAGGCGCCAGCCGCCGGAATTATCCGGGGTACCGGTGATTATTTCTTTAACGGCAATACCGTGTTTATCGATCATGGCCAGGGTCTGGTCACGATGTTTTGTCACTTAAGCCGGATTGATGTCAAAGATGGTCAGCAGGTCAAACAGGGTGAAGTTATCGGCCTGGTGGGCGCGACCGGCCGGGTCACCGGGCCGCATCTGCATTTTGGTGTCAGTCTCAATGATGAAAGGGTGGAGCCCCGGCTGTTTTTCCCACAGGATGGGCCCTAAAGATAAGCCTGTAAGCTCCGGGTCAGCAGGCCGAAATCGACTGGCTTGGTGATATAAGCCTTAAACAGTCCCTCGGCAGCATCAATATTTTCCTGCATTGCGGCAGCGGTCAGCGCAATGATCGGAATCTCAGCGAAATCAGGATTTTCCTGCATCATCCGGCTCAGCTCGATACCGCTCATCCCCGGCAGATTGATATCCAGCAGGATCACATCCGGAATCATGGTCTTCAGCAGCTCAAGCCCGGCTTCGGCACTTTCGCAGGTATGCAGGCAAATATGTTCATATCGCGAGAAAAACACCTCAATCAGACGGATATTAGCCGGGTTATCCTCGATATAGAGCACATGGCGACGCTGCTTGCTCCGCTCGCTGTCACCACGCCGCTCAAGCAGTGCGGTATCAGCTGCCGAACCAAGCAGACGGGGGGGCACTGGCAGCACATTTTCCTGTTGAGTCGATAGCGGCAGTTCAATCCAGAAACTGCTGCCCTGACCTTCGGTGCTGGCAAAATCGATACTGCCACCCATGGCTTCAATCAGTCGCTTACTGACGCTGAGACCGACACCGCTGCCTTCAATATTGGCGTACTCCTGGCCGAGTCGTTCAAAAGCAGTGAAAACCTGTGCCTGCCTGTCTGCAGCAATACCCTGACCGGTATCCGTAATGGTGAGCTTGAGGGTGCTGTTGTGGGTCTGCACACTGCTGCTGATCAGTACTTTGCCACCCGCTTTATTGTATTTGATGGCATTGGTGACGAGATTAATAAATACCTGCTTGAGTTTGGTGAAGTCGGCAACGACGACGCAATCGTTATTATCCAGAATATCGACATGCACATCGTATTGTTTGGCCAGTGTCTGCAGCATCGGCAGACACTCATCAAAGACGCTGGAGAGATGAACGTTGTCACTGGATGTTTTAATGTTGCCGGCTTCGATTTTGGATAATTCCAGCACATCGTTGATCAAAGTCAGTAAATGCTCACCGCTATATATGATCTGACGCACGCTCTTGATTTGCGGTTTAGTTAAGCTCTGCTCCTTATCGCTCAACAGTAACTGGGCAAAGCCGAGTATGCCATTGAGCGGGGTTCGCAGTTCATGGCTCATCGCCGACAAAAACTCGGACTTGGCATTATTGGCTCTTTCTGCAGTTTGCCGGGCTTCAACCAAAGCCTGATGTTCGGCTTTCTGTTTGGTGATATCACGGGCGATGCCGGTAAACATGTATTCGCCTTCCCACTGAAAATCACTGATTGTCAGTTCGATAGGAAAGATTTTGCCACTTTTATGCTGCGCCTCCACTTCAACCGGTTTACCCAGAATCCGGCTCTGTTCGGTGGAAAGAAAACGTGACATGCCCAGCTTGTGCAGGTCACGGTAGCTGGCGGGCATCAGCATGGTGATGTTCTGACCGATGACTTCTTCCGGCTGATAACCATAGAGCGCAATGGAGGCTTTGTTATAGTTTTCGATTATGCCGTGATGGTTGATGGTAATCACGCTGTCGATGGTGTTATCCAGCAAAGTCTGTAGTCGCAGACTTTCATGTCGCGCTGCGGCTTCCAGTTCCTCACGCTTGATGAGTTCCTGTTTTAAGGCCTCAGTATGTTCATTGATGGTGTTGTGCAGGCGTTTGTCATGATGTCTTTTCAGCAGCAGGCTGATGACTGTCAGTAAAACGAGGCCAATGAAGATGAGACTCAGCAGATATGGCCAGTCCTGCTCTCCGGATTCCCGGTAAAGAAACGCATCCAGATCCCCGACAGAATCATACAGGCCCAGATCCTGATAAATCTCAGCGATCTGTTCCCAGCGGCTCTGAGTCATGTGACCGAACTCCACGGTGGGGTAGAGGCTGAGCTTGATTAACTGGTCAGCTTCAAACTGCAGATGAGTGCGGCTTTTGTTCTGGGTATTGTATTTGTCGAGAATAAGTTCAATGATTTCCTGGGGATGCTCAGCGGCATAGCGCCATCCCTGATAGACCGCCTCGCGAAAAGCTTTGACCTGCTCAGGATGACTCTCAAGATAACGCTGCGAGGTGAACAGAATATCGCTGTAAAAGCTGATGCCGTAATCCTTGGGCGCGATGGTCCGGTACGGCACCTGTTTCTGTGCCAGTTTGAAGGGCTCGTTGGAGATATAGGCGGTCAGGGCATCGACCCGGCCATCAATCAGGTCGTCGATATCAGTCGCTTTGGGGGGCACAAAGTTTATCTGGCTGATATCGATATCCTCTTTAAGAAAAATCGCTGCCAGATCATCGGCGTAAGACTGTCGGGTCACGGTTTTACCGATAAAGTCCTGTGCTGAATAGATGCCGGAATCCGCTCTTACCAGCCAGACATAAGGGCTGTTCTGAAATGTCGCACCCAGCGCGACCAGCTGTCTTCCCTTAAGGTACTCGACTACGATGCCGGTACCGGACAGACCGAACTCCGCTTCACCGCTTTCCACTTCATCATAGGGGTGAGTGAACCCAGTCTGAATATCGACATTGAGACCGGCCTGCTGAAAGAAACCTTTCTCTTTGGCTGCGTAAATACCGGCAAACTGGAACTGGTGCTGCCAGTGCAACTGGATAGTGACTTCGTGGTATCCCTGCTCATCTGCCAGCGCGGCATGAACCGGGCTCATAATCAGCAGCAAAAAGAGGTTAAATAGGTATCGTAAACTCATATCTGGCCGCGCATCAGGTGAGTTAGCATCTTAGCTGAAGCCCTGTTCACAACGCCAGCTTCATCACATTCGAAAGTCGCGGCCGAGATAGACGCTCAAGACTTTTTTGTCCTTGAGAATTTCCTCGGGGGTGCCGCGTGCGATCACTTCGCCTTCATTAAAAATATAGGCACGCTGGCAGACATTGAGGGTCTCACGCACATTATGATCAGTGATAAGAATGCCGATGCCGCGCTCGGCCAGCTCCTTGATGATGCCCTGAATATCCAGTACCGATATCGGGTCCACCCCGGCAAAGGGTTCATCAAGCAGAATGAATTGCGGGTCCATCGCCAGTGCGCGGGCGATTTCCACGCGTCGCCGTTCACCGCCGGACAGGGACATACCCATGGATTTGCGGATATGGTCTATATGGAAATCCTGCAGCAGTCTTTCCAGTAAATCTTTTCTCTGCTCAACTGACAGTTCATCCCGGGTTTCGAGGATGGCATACAGATTGTCCTCGACACTGAGCTTGCGAAAGACAGACGCTTCCTGTGGCAGATAACCGATACCGAGGCGGGCCCGGTCATGGATCGGGTAGTCGGTCAGATCGTACTGATCCAGGAAAATAAAGCCGTGGTCGACCGGAATCAGACCCACAATCATATAAAAGCTGGTGGTTTTGCCGGCACCGTTCGGGCCCAGCAAACCGACAATCTCACCACTTTTGACATCGAGCGAAATGTCTTTGACGACCTGACGATCACCGTAACGCTTCGCCAGTTGCTGCGCGGATAAAATACTCATGCTTCGCCAGTATTATTGCAGGTAGCGGCTGTTAACCCAGCCAATAACAACTTCACCGTTAACGGTGCCGCGAACCTGAGCCCAGTTGGTCTGACGGGTCAGCACAATCACTTCCATCGATTGATCAAAAGTACCCAGTTTCTGGTACTGGGTGCCGGGGCCGGTACGCACATTCAGGCGGCTGGTTGTGACTGCGGTCGGGTAGGACTTGGGCTCAACGGCCTCAGTGCTGCTCTGTTTATCATCAGCGGCATCTGTTGCTGGCGCAGGTGCTGATTCCTCAGCTGCAGGCGCAGGTTTATCTTCAGACTGATCCTGTTTGCGGGTATTCTGAGGTTGGATAATGATATGAACCCGGCCTTTTTTCTGGGTTTCGCCATCTACCGTGACAGGTTTGGAGTTGGCGCTGACGAGATTACGATCAATATCGTATTGAATGTAGTTGCCGGTAAATTCATCGCCATTCTGCCAGATATAACCGTCGCCAATCAGATAGATTTTCTGGCGGTCGGCGTAGTATTCCATTTTCAAAGCCTTGGCTTTAACCGGGTTTTCGCCGGGCTTGTGTACCTGTTGGTAGGTGGCACGTTTGCCTTCTGCTACGGCCTTGGTCAGCTGTTTATTTTCATCGTAGAAAAAAGTAATGATGTCGCCGGTGATCCGCAGGGTGCCCTGGATCAGGATGGCATCGCCTTTGTACTGCGTTACACCTTCACGATCGTCCAACTGGGCGTGGTCGGCTTCGATACTGATCGGTTCTTCACGGTCACTGGGCAATGCCAGTGCCAGGCCAGGCATGAGCATCGCAGTCGCAAGCAGATTAATTATCAGGCGCATCATATTGTCCTTTTACCCTCGAATGCAGGTTGATTGTCTCATCATCCAGCGCAGCGTGCAGACCAACAGCATCGGTCACGCCCTGAGGTGAATGAATAGTCACAGGCTGTTCCGTATAAGCCGTGTTGTCTTGCGTGTTGAGCGTCAGCCTTTCGGTACGCATTTCAAACGCCGGATCATCCTTATTGCTGATAATAACATTTCCGGTCAGCAGTATTGTCTCGGCATCACCCTGAGTGTGCCCATGTTCGGAGCTCACTATCCAGGTATCCTGTCCCGGTTTCAGAAACTGGGTCACCGGCTGGATGATCTCGGTGGAATCATCCTGCGGAAAATGCGCCATTTCCTCGCCTTTGATTACTCGCGCCGGCTCGCCATTGATATCCATGATGGTCATGGTGAAGTCGGTCATTGCGTAATCACTGGTGCGACGAATCTCATTGGCTTCTTGCTGCGGCTGACTATTGTCATGAAAAATGAGCCACAGGCTGAAGCCGGCAATCAGCAACAGACCGAGTCGGGCATAGAGCGGCAGACTAAAGATGACGCTCAGTTTGTTACTGCAGGTTTCTCTGTCCCTCCATAATCTGTTCGCA
>JABURN010000168.1 GCA_014762585.1 Methylophaga sp. | reverse complement strand
CAAGGGCGGTGCCGCTGGCGGCGGTTATGCCCAGGTCGTGCCGATGGAAGATATCAATCTACATTTCACCGGTGACCTGCATGCGATTGCGGCAGCCCACAATCTGTTGGCAGCGATGATCGATAATCATATTCACCATGGTAATGACTTGCAGCTCGATGCCCGCCGTATTGCCTGGCAGCGGGTGCTGGATATGAACGATCGCGCGCTGCGCGATATTATCGTCGGTATGGGCGGCACTGCCAATGGTTATCTGCGTGAAGACCGTTTTGATATTGTTGTGGCCTCCGAGGTCATGGCGATTTTCTGCCTGTCCAATTCTTTGCAGGAACTCAAAACCCGGCTGGGTGAAATTTTGATTGGCTACTCCACCGACGGCACGCCACGCTATGCCCGAGAGCTTCAGGCGCACGGTGCCATGGCCGCGCTGCTGAAAGAAGCGATCAAGCCCAACCTGGTACAGACCCTGGAAAACAACCCGGCCTTTGTCCATGGCGGCCCCTTCGCTAACATCGCTCATGGCTGTAACTCGGTAGTCTCCACCAAGATGGCGCTGAAACTCAGTGATTATGTGGTGACCGAAGCTGGGTTTGGCGCTGATCTGGGCGCAGAAAAATTTATCAATATCAAGTGCCGCAAAGCCGGTATTAAACCGGATATGGCGGTCGTTGTCGCCACCGTGAAGGCATTAAAATACCACGGCGGTCTGGGCCTGAAAGAACTGGGCAAAGAGAATCTTGATGCCCTTAAAGCTGGCCTCAGAAATCTGCAACGGCACCTGAATAATCTGCAACAGGAATTCGGCCTGCGCTGCGTGGTGGCTATCAATCATTTTGTGAATGACACCGATGCCGAGATTGCACTGATTCAGTCTGCCGTCAAAGACATGGGTGCCGAAGCTATCCTGGCCAGACACTGGGCCAATGGTGGCGCCGGAGCGGAAGAACTGGCCCAGCGTGTTGTTGCTATGCTCGAACAGGATGCCGAGGCCTGTGAATTTCTCTATGCCGATGAACTGCCACTGTGGGACAAAATTAGCTCAGTTGCCAAGCGACTCTACGGCGCTGGCCAGGTTGTGGCTGATAAAAAAGTCATGGACAAAATCAGCATGCTTAACGAGCAACATGGTGATATTCCGGTCTGCATGGCGAAAACGCCTTATTCCTTCAGTAGCGATGCTAATCTGCGCGGTGTGGCAGACGGACACACCCTGACGGTTCGTGATGTCAGACTGTCACATGGTGCTGGTTTTCTGGTCGTACTCTGTGGTGATGTTATGACCATGCCCGGGCTGCCCAAGCGCCCGGCAGCGGAGCGGATTGATATTGATGATCAGGGGCAAATCACAGGGTTGTTCTGAATTCTCGCTCTGACGAGAGGCTTATTGAATCACCCTATTATTCAGGTAGATTGTCTTCAGCAGACGTTGCCAACTCACTTAATATAAATGTCATCGTGATAAATTAGGCTTTTGCAATTTGTCGAAGACTAGCTTCCAGTCATAACTGGGACGCTGCCGCGGGCGTTCATTTATTTTGCTCGCCCAAAAATAAACGAACCAAACAAAAGGGCGCCCGATATTGCCTTGTCTCCAAAAATTGAGTTTGCTTGATGGCGTGGTCGACAACTCGCTACGCTCAAACACTCGACCACTTTAACCCATCAAACAAACTCAATTTTTGGCGGCAATACAACGGGACGAAAAGAGATCCCATTTCCCCGTCTGTGCTGACGAGTAGCGCAGGGTTATCTGGGTTAGGATTGGGCACTGTCTGATTCCTGGCATCCCTGCCACTCACCCTTCGGGCGCTCCTGGCGTCCAAATTTGTTCCAGACAAATTTGTGAGCGCAGCGAGTTTTGTCCAATCCCAAGATAAACCAAGCAACGCAGTGAAGCCGCAGGCCAGTACAGTGGGGCGGCCTAGGGTTGTTAGGGATTTGGCCGCGCAAATCCCTGACTCGCCATTAAGGCGAAATGATCATCCTAATTGACTAAAAGATTTTCGCTAGGCAAAACCGTATGCGAACTCAAGAAACATCAAATATCCCGATGCTTCTTAATCAAGTCATAAGCGACTTGGATCTCTTTAGCCTGCTCGGTGGCGACCGCGATCATATCTTCCGGCACACCCTGGCCGGTTAATTTATCCGGATGATACTGGCTCATCAGTTTACGGTAGGCACGTTTGATTTCCTGATTACTGGCTTCTTTGCTGACGCCCAGCGCTTTGTAGGCATCATCCAGGTCGCTGGCGCTGGAGCGCCCGGGCTGACGATACTGTTGCTGCCCGCTGGAGAAGTGAGCCTGACTCAACACCATTTCCAGAATGCGCTTGAATTCTGCCTGGCTATAGCCGAGATGGGCAGCAATCTGCTCCAGAATCTGGCGTTCAGATGGATCCAACTGACCGTCAGCGAGCGCCATGACGGTGAGATAGACCAGCAGCACCTGTCTCAGATTAAAGCTGCGGCCGCAGTGGGTCATGAAGTTGTCCAGTGTCGGCTTGATATCAAAGCTAGGGTCGGCACCGCGTTTGAACTGGCGAATTGCTTCCTGACGATGTTCAGCCGACATCCCCATTTTCTGGATAAAAGCTTCGACGTGATCAATCTCAATCTGGGAGATGCGGCCATCGGCCTTGGCCAGTTTGCCCATCAGTACAAACACGGTTTCCAGAAATACCGCCTGGCGTTGCTGCGACTTGAGTGGGTTCAGACTGAAATTGAACTGCGGCATGCGGCCGGTGATGGCGGCATAAATCAGGCCAATGATAACGCCGAAAACAGCAAGAACCAGAATACCCAGTCCCATCGTGCCCAGCAGGATAATGCCCAGAATCAGGGCGATAAATCTAAACATAAGCGTTAATTTCTATTGCTAAGACTGAAATAGAGCAGGGCGATACCCCATATTCCGAACACCCAGCTCAGTATAGGCAGGCCGCCGAGCATGGTGGGGGCATAGCCATCCAGCCCCTTCATCACGGCGGCGCCGACCAGAAAAGCCGCGCCGCTGGTTGCTGCGGCCGTGCGGTAACTGGACTGGCGGATTTCCTGTTGCAGTTTTTCCAGATCGCTGGAGGATAAATTCACATGCAGTTTGCCTTGTTGGGCCTTGTTGCTTAAATCATGCAACAGACGCGGCATCTGCGGCAGGGTTTCAGCCCAGTGTGGGGCTTCCTGCTGCAGGGTTTTCATCGCTGCTTTCCAGCCCAGTTTTTCTTTCATCCAGTGTTCAAGAATGGGTTTGGCGCTTTGCCACAAATCCAGATCCGGATACAGCTCACGGCCGAGGCCTTCGATATTGAGCAGCGTTTTTTGTAGCAGAACCAGCTGTGGCTGCACTTCCATGTTGAAGCGGCGCGCAGTCTGAAACAGTCTTAACAGCAACTGGCCGAAAGAAATATCTTTTAGTGGTCGGGCAAAAATCGGTTCACAGACACTGCGGATAGCTGCTTCGAACTCATCGAGTCGAGTATTGGCCGGTACCCAGCCAGATTGAATATGCAGTTCGGCAACCCGCCGGTAATCATGATTAAAAAAAGCCAGGAAGTTTTCTGCCAGATAGCGCTGATCATCCGGCGACAGCGTGCCCATAATGCCGAAGTCAACGGCAACGTAGCGTGGGTTTTCCGGGTCGTTGATGTCGACCATGATGTTGCCCGGATGCATATCAGCATGGAAGAAACTGTGTTTGAACACCTGGGTGAAGAAGATTTCGACCCCGATTTCAGCCAGTCTGGCCATATTCACGCCACGATCTCTGAGCCCCTGCACATCGCTGATGGGCATGCCGTAAATGCGTTCCTGTACCAACAGGTTGGTGCGGGTCAGGGACCAGTAAACCCTGGGCACATAGAGCAGTTTTGTGCCCTCAAAATTGCGCTGCAGCTGTGAGGCAGAAGATGCTTCACGTAGCATATCCAACTCGTCGAACAGGTTCTTTTCCAGTTCGGCAACAATTTCTCTGGGGCGCAGACGTTTACCTTCAGACCAGTAACGCTCGGCAAAACCGGCGATGGTATAGAGCAAATCGATATCGCGGCGGATCAGCGGTTCGATACCCGGGCGGACCAGTTTGATGACCACTTCTTCGCCGTTAACCAACCGGGCGGCATGGACCTGGGCGATCGAGGCAGAGGCCAGGGGCTCCGGTTCGATATGCGCGAAATGATTATTAAGCGGTTCATCATAAGCCTGTTCAATCAGTTCGCGGGCCTGCTCGGCGGGGAAGGGCGCGACCTGATCCTGTAATTTAGCCAGGGAGTCGGCCACATCAGGTGGCAGCAAGTCGCGGCGTGTAGACAGAACCTGGCCGAACTTAACAAAAATCGGCCCCAGGTCCTGTAATGCCAGCCGTAATCGTTCACCACGTGGCAGGTCACTGGAACGGCGCCAGCGGTTGGGAGACAGGAAGCTGAGATAGCGAAGCGGTCTGAGCAGATGAATCGCCTTGATCACCTCATCCAGACGGTGTCTGGCCAGCACATGATTAATTTGAATCAGTCGGGCAAACTGACTGGCCTTCATTCAGGGCTCCTTGTTGTGGTGCTGAATCGCATCATGATTCGCTTTCCAGTCTTTTTATTCTTGCTTCAAGACGGTCACAGTCCGCGCGCAGCTTGTCGACGGCCTGCATATAATCTTCAATCTGAATTTTATCCGGCAATAACTGGGCTTCTTCGCGCAGGTATTCAGACAGGCTCTGTTGCAGAGACTGGCTGCTGTCGCGTAGCCAGCCGAAACCCTGCCGCAGGCTGTAGGCGAGCGGTTGCGCAATCACATCACCGGTGATTCTGGCCAGTTGCTGTTCCCAGTCGAAATCAAACCCGTCCAGCAGATCCTGTAATTGCTTGGCAAACTGGACATCACCATGGATACGGATTTCTGAAGAAAACAGATTATCCGGATGCTCGCCCAGTTTAAGCAGTGAAAAGCTGCTGCCGGCGATCAGCAGGTCTGTGCCTTCATCGTCGTTATGACTGAGCTGCACGGCCTGCTGATGAAAACTGATATGCACAAACTGGTGCAGGTCGGTGATGTGAACCACGATGGTTCGCTGTTCAAAAGCCTTGAGACGATCACAGGTATCCGGATCCTGCCTCAGCGCGGCATTGACAGCCATTTCTATGGGTGTCAGCAGGCCCGCCATATCAGAATTTGTACCCGCGATGGAGAGCGACAATACCGGCAGTCATATTGTGATAACTGGTACGTTCGAAGCCGACCGTTTCCATCATCTGTTTCAGCGTTTCCTGGTCCGGATGCATGCGGATGGATTCCGCCAGGTAACGGTAACTGTCCTCATCGCCAGTGATGACTTTGCCGATTCTGGGCAGCAGGTGGAAAGAATAGGCATCGTAAGCTTTGGCCAGCCAGTCGGCAGGTTTAGAAAATTCGAGTACCATCAGTTGACCGCCGGGTTTGAGCACCCGATACATCGAGGCCAGTGCCTTATCTTTATCGGTCACATTACGCAGGCCGAAGGCCATCGTGATGCAATCAAAGCTGTTATCAGGGAACGGCAGTGCTTCGGCATTGGCCTGCACATACTCGATATTGCCGACCACGCCATCATCAGTCAGCCGGTCGCGGCCGACACTGAGCATGGAGGCATTGATATCGGCAAGGACCACTTTGCCGCTGTCACCGACCATCTCTGAAAATTTGCGGGTCAAATCACCCGTGCCGCCGGCCAGGTCCAACACTTTTGCACCACGTCTGACACCGCTGTTGTTGACGGTAAACCATTTCCACAGACGGTGAATGCCCATCGACATCAGGTCATTCATCAGATCGTATTTACCGGCGACCGAGTGAAAAACTTCAGCCACGTGGCGGGCCTTTTCCGAAACCGGCACTTCCCGGTAACCAAAATGCGTGGTGTCTTTGTGTTCCATGTTTGTCCTAATGACGTGATTGACCGGCATCAGCCAGTCGTTGCAGATAGTCCTGCCACAGCGCGTCCTGATTGGTGGCGAGATCGTAGAGATAATCCCATGAATACAGACCACTGTCATGACCGTCGTCGAAATAGATCTTGATGGCGTAATGCCCCACCGGCTCTATTTGATTGATACCGACGTTTTCTTTACCAACCTGGAGCACCTCCTGACCAGGACCGTGACCACGTACTTCGGCAGAAGGGGAGAAGACCCGCAGGTATTCGGCGCTGAGCTGATATTGCTGGTCGCCATAAGCCAGACCCAGGCTTCTGGACTGCTTGTGCAGGGTGATTTCGCTTGGAATTGCAGCTTCAGTCATTTTGTTTCCTAAAGTATGTAACGAGACAGGTCTTCATCCTGCGCCAGTTCGCCCAGCTGTTCATCAACATAGGCTTTATCGACAGTCACCCGGAAGTTCAGTTCACTGCCGGCATTATAGGAAATATCCTCCAGCAGTCTTTCCAGCAGGGTGTGTAGGCGACGGGCACCGATGTTCTCGGTTTTTTCGTTCACTTCCCACGCCAGTTCAGCAATACGCTGAATACCCTCTTCAGTGAATTCAAGCTCGACACCTTCAGTGGCCATCAGGGCGACATACTGTTCTGTGAGGGAGGCGTCGGGTTCTGTGAGGATGCGGACAAAATCCGCGCTTGACAGCGCATCCAGTTCCACCCGGATAGGCAGGCGGCCCTGCAATTCCGGTATCAGATCAGAAGGCTTACTGAGATGGAAAGCGCCGGAAGCAATGAACAGAATATGGTCGGTTTTAATCATGCCGTACTTGGTCTGCACAGTACTGCCTTCCACCAGGGGCAACAAGTCGCGCTGGACGCCGGCCCGGGAGACATCAGCACTGCCGCCGCCTTCACCGCGGCCGGTGATTTTATCAATTTCATCCAGGAACACGATGCCGTTCTGCTCTACGCTGTCGAGCACCTCAGCCTTGAGCTCTTCTTCATTGATAAGCTTTAAAGCTTCCTCTTCAGACAGCATGCGCATGGCTTTGACGACGGTCAGTTTGCGGGTGCTTTTACGTTGCTGGCCCATGTTCTGAAACATTTCCTGCAACTGATTCGTCATTTCCTCCATGCCGGGTGGTGACATGATTTCAACGCCGACCTGGGGCGCATTCAGTTCCAGTTCGACTTCGCGGTCATCCAGTTTGCCTTCACGCAACATAATGCGGAAACGCTGACGGGTAGCCGACTCATCTTCAGTCTCGACATCACGTGCAGGACGAAGCAGGGCATCCAGAATGCGCTCTTCGGCAGCGTCTTCGGCTTTATTTTTCACAGAATTAATCGCTTTTTCCCGCAGTCGTTTCATCGCGCTCTCGGCAAGGTCGCGGATAATTGATTCGACATCACGGCCGACGTAGCCGACTTCGGTAAATTTGGTGGCTTCGACTTTGATGAATGGGGCATCGGCGAGCGCGGCCAGGCGGCGGGCAATTTCGGTTTTACCGACACCGGTGGGGCCGATCATTAAAATATTCTTGGGCGTGACTTCCTGTTGCAGGTCTTGTCCCAGTTGTTTGCGGCGCCAGCGGTTTCGCAAAGCGATGGCGACGGCCTTCTTGGCCGCATCCTGTCCGATAATGCGTTTATTGAGTTCGGTAACGATTTGTTTCGGGGTCAAAGATTGCATAGTCATTAAGTATTTGAATCCAGCGTTTCAATTGTGAGGTTGTGATTGGTATAGATGCAGATGTCAGCAGCAATATTCAAGCTTTTCTCGACAATCTCACGCGCAGATAAATCTGTGTTGTCCATCAGGGCGGTGGCAGCCGCCTGGGCGAAAGAGCCACCAGAGCCTATAGCAATGAGACCATGTTCGGGTTCAATCACGTCACCGTTACCGGAAATAATCAGGGATACTTCTGCATCGGCGACAGCGAGCAGCGCTTCAAGCCGACGCATCATCCGGTCTGTGCGCCAGTCTTTGGCCAGTTCCAGTGCGCTACGGGTCAGGTTGCCCTGATGTTTTTCCAGTTTGCCCTCAAATCGCTCGAATAAGGTAAAGGCGTCAGCGGTGCCGCCGGCAAAACCGGCAATGACTTTACCGTGATAAAGCCGACGCACTTTTCGGGCATTGCCTTTCATAATGGTGTTGCCGAGACTGACCTGACCGTCACCGCCAATAACGACCTGACCATTACGACGGTACGAGAGAATGGTCGTACCACGGTACTGCTCCATATAAGACTCCTGTAAAAATAGGCTGTAAAGAAGAGCCGATTAGTATACTATGTTGGGTTTGGCACTGCAGTGAGAGCGGCTGAAACACGAATCAGCCAGCACAAATATCCTGCATTACGGAAATTGGCCGATTTAAGTGTTGACAACGGTCAGGCTTTTCCGGAAAATGCCACTTCTTTTAGTGGAGGGGTTCCCGAGTGGCCAAAGGGATCAGACTGTAAATCTGACGGCTCCGCC
>JABURN010000007.1 GCA_014762585.1 Methylophaga sp. | reverse complement strand
TACCGGTCACCATCTCAATGGAAATCGGCCGCACCCGTATCAGCATCCGTAATCTGCTGCAATTGAGCCAGGGCTCGGTGGTCGAGCTGGATCGCCTTGCCGGCGAACCGATGGATGTGCTGGTTAATGACACCCTGATCGCCCACGGCGAGGTGGTTGTAGTCAATGACAAATTCGGTATTCGCCTCACTGATGTTATCAGTGCGGCAGAACGCATCAAAAAGCTGCGCTGATGATAAAGCAATGGCTGCTCAGTAGCAGTGTCTGGCTGCTGTCATTTCCACTTTACGCCGCCGAACAGCAGGAAGGCGCCAGAACCCTGAGTTCATCGCCCCTGTCGGCAATGAGTTTGTTACAGACCATGATGGGACTGATTCTGGTTCTGGGCTGTATCGTACTGGTCGCCTGGCTGCTGAAACGCACCACCAGTTTTCATACCGCTGCCAATGGAAAAATGAAAGTGATTGCCGGCCTGCCGCTGGGCACCCGTGAGCGGGCGGTGTTGGTGCAGATTGGTGATGAACAGCTGTTGCTTGGTGTGACGCCGCAACAGGTTAACCTGCTCTGCAAACTTGATAAACCGCTGCCTGCTGATAGCAGCGAGCGCCCGGACTTTGCCGGTAAATTACGTCAAATCATGCAACAGCGGGGAGAACGTTGATGCGCCTGCTGCTCGTTTTAGCTTTAATGCTGTCACCGATGCTGGCATTCGGTGCCGAACAGGGCATTCCGGCTTTGACTGTCACCGATACCGAGGGCGGCGAAAGCTACAGCCTGACCCTGCAAATCCTGGCATTGATGACAGTGCTGACCCTGCTGCCGGCAGGGTTGATGATGATGACCTCGTTTACCCGTATCATCATCGTTCTGGCGATTCTGCGCCAGGCGATGGGCGTGCAGTCGACACCGTCCAACCAGATTCTGATTGGCCTCGCCCTGTTCCTGACTATCTTCATCATGCATCCGATCTTCGGTCAGGCCTATGATGAGGCCGTGGTGCCTTATATGGATGGCGAGATTGAATTCACCACTGCGTTTGAGCGCGCCGGCGCCCCATTTAAAGAGTTTATGCTCGCCCAGACCCGTGAAACCGATATTGAGCTGTTTGCTTCAATCGGCGGTTATGAGGAAATGCAGACCCCGGAAGATATCCCCTACAGTCTGCTGCTACCCTCCTTTGTGACCAGTGAGCTGAAAACCGCGTTTCAGATTGGCTTTCTGATCTTTATTCCGTTTCTTATCATCGATCTGGTGGTGGCCAGTGTGTTGATGGCCATGGGTATGATGATGCTGTCACCGATGCTGATTTCGCTGCCGTTTAAACTGATGCTGTTTGTGCTGATTGACGGCTGGGCGCTGTTGATGGGCACCCTCGCCTCGAGTTTTTATATATGACACCGGAAACTGTACTGACCGTGATGCAACAGACCCTGCAGATCATCAGCGTATTGATCGCTGCGATTCTGTTGCCCGCCCTGTTTATCGGCCTGCTGGTGAGCATGTTTCAGGCTGCCACCTCGATTAATGAACAGACGCTGACCTTTATTCCCAAGCTGTTTATCACGCTGCTGGTACTGATGGTGGCGGGTCCCTGGATGCTGAGCATGCTGATCAGCTTCAGCCGGCGTTTGTTTGAAGATATTCCCTTTCTGATCGGCTAGGCCGCCTGCAAATGGAATTCAGCATTGCTGAAATCACCGGCGCGCTGGGCAGTTATCTTTGGCCGTTTTTCCGTATCGCCGCCATGGTGATGGTAGCGCCGATTTTCAGCAGTAACTTTGTCAGTGCGAGGGCCCGTCTGTTACTCGCTCTGGCCGTCAGCATGGTGATTATTCCCGGCATCTCCACCGACATGCCGGTGGTCGATCCTTTAAGTGCCACCGGTCTTTTAATCATTGCCCAGCAAATCCTGATTGGCGCCTGCATGGGTTTTATTCTTCAGCTGCTGTTCAACGCCTTTATTGTGGCCGGTCAGATCATTGCCATGCAGATGGGTCTGGGTTTTGCATCGATGGTCGATCCGCAGAACGGTGTCATGGTGCCGGTGATCAGTCAGCTTTACCTGGTGATGGTGACCCTGATTTTTGTCACCATTGACGGCCATCTGGTGCTGATTCAGGTGATGTATGAAAGCTTCAGCGCGATGCCGGTGGGTCCGACAGGACTCACTGCCACCGATTTTCGTGATGTCGCCGCCCAGGCAAGCTGGATGTATGCGGCTGGTGTCATAATTGCATTACCGGCGATAGGTTCCCTGATGATGGTCAACCTGGCGTTCGGGATTCTGTCGCGGGCAGCGCCCCAGATCAGTCCCTTCTCTATCGGTTTCCCGATGACCATCATTCTGGGCTTTGTCATCATTATGGTGACTTTGCCGCTGGTCGGCGAGCACATTGTTGATATGAGTGACACGATGCTGCAGACCGCGCGTTTGCTGGTAGAACAAGATGGCTGAAGAAAGCGGACAGGAAAAAACAGAAGAGCCCACGGCCAAGCGCCTTGAAGAGGCGCGAGAGAAAGGTCAGGTTCCCCGATCCCGTGAATTGACGACCGTACTGGTGATGATCCTCAGTGCGGTCACGCTGTTCTTTGTCGGCGAGAATATCGTCGCCGATCTGGGTGAGGTGATGGCGCTCTCCTTCAGCCTGACCCGCAAGCAGCTGTTTGATACCGATGCGATGGTGAGCACCTTCATTCAGAGTGTCGAAATCATGGCTTTTGATATCGGCATTTTCCTCGCTGTCACGTTGGTCGCCGCCCTCGCCGCACCGGCACTGATCGGTGGCTGGAACTTCTCCGGTCAGGCCATGGCGCCCAAGGGCGAGCGTATGAGTCCGCTCAAAGGCCTGAAACGTATTTTTGGTCCGCAGGGGCTGATTGAGCTGGCTAAAGCGCTGGGTAAATTTATCCTGGTCGGCGCCATTTCCACGGCGATTCTGTGGGGTATTCGCGACCAATTATTGACACTGGGCCGGCAGGAAGTCGAAGTGGCCATGGCTGACCTCGGATATCTGACGCTGTGGGTGTTTCTCGCCATTACCGCCAGCCTGATCCTGATTGCGGTAGTTGATGTGCCGTTCCAGCTCTGGAATCACACCCGTCAGTTGCGCATGACCAAGCAGGAAGTCAAAGACGAGATGAAGGACAGCGAGGGTAACCCCGAGGTCAAGGGCCGTATTCGCCGTATGCAGGTTCAAATGTCGCAGCAGCGGATGATGCAGGATATTCCTTCTGCTGATGTGGTTATCACCAACCCGACCCACTACGCCGTGGCCCTGAAATACGATCAAACTAAATCCGGCGCGCCGGTGGTTGTCGCCAAGGGTGCCGATCTGATCTCACAGCAAATCCGCATGGTCGCCGAACACAACGAAGTGCCCATTCTGTCTGCGCCGCCGCTGACCCGGGCAGTTTATTATTCGACTGAAATCGGCGATGAGATTCCATCTGGTCTATATATTGCAGTAGCTCAAGTATTGGCGTTTGTGTTCCAGTTGCGTCGCTACCGGAAACAGGGTGGCAACAAACCGCATCTGAATACGGAAGACCTGCCAATACCTGATGATTTGAGACGTGATGCATAACATGTTCTAAGCCGGTTAAAGCCGACCGGCATCGTGGCATCCCGACTGACTGCTTGAAAGGAAATTGGATGGAAAACAACGTACTGGCTGCCCGTTTTCGCTCAGTAGTAAACGGACATTTAGCTACGCCGATGCTGCTGGTGGCCCTGCTGGCCATGGTAATCCTGCCACTGCCGGCCTTCATGCTGGACATGCTGTTTACCTTCAATATCGCCCTCTCGCTGGTGATTGTGCTGGCCAGTATCTACATGCTCAAACCGCTCCACTTTGCGGCTTTTCCCAGTATTTTGCTGATCGCGACTCTGCTGCGGCTGGCACTGAACGTGGCTTCAACCCGGATCATTCTGCTGGAGGGTCACACCGGCACCGCGGCTGCGGGTAATGTGATCGAAGCCTTCGGTGAGTTCGTCATCGGCGGTAACTATGCCGTCGGTTTCGTGGTATTTGCCATTCTTGTCATTATCAACTTCGTTGTGGTCACCAAAGGTGCCACCCGTATCGCCGAAGTCAGTGCCCGCTTCACCCTGGATTCCATGCCCGGTAAACAAATGGCGATTGACGCCGATCTGAATGCGGGCCTGATTGATCAGGACGAAGCCCGCCGCCGTCGTGAAGAAATCATGCAGGAATCCGATTTCTACGGTTCGATGGACGGTGCCAGTAAGTTCGTCCGCGGTGACGCCATCGCCGGTATTCTGATCCTTTTTATCAACATCATCGGTGGTTTCATCATCGGTGTCGCCCAGCATGAGCTGACCTTTGCCCAGGCTGCCCAGTACTACACGCTGCTCACCATCGGTGATGGCCTGGTGGCCCAGATCCCATCCCTGCTGCTAGCTGCTGCTGCCGGCCTGCTCATTACCCGTTCCACCAAGGAACAGGATATGGGTGAGCAAATCATCGGACAGCTCACCAGTAATCCTAAAACCCTGGCGATTACCTCCGCCATCATCGGCGGCATGGGCCTGATTCCGGGCATGCCCAATATTCCATTCCTGATCCTGGCAGCGATTGGTGGTAGCACCGCCTGGTACCTGCATCAACGTCAAAAAGCTGCCACCGCTGCGGAAATCGCCGCACAGCAGCCGCAGCAGGAAACACCCCGTGAGCAGCGTGAACTGAGCTGGGATGACTTGAGCCCGGTCGATCCGATTGGGCTGGAAGTCGGCTACCGTCTGATTCCGCTGGTCGATAAAAACCAGGGCGGTCAGTTAATGAACCGAATCAAAGGCATACGTAAGAAAATTTCCCAGGAAATGGGCTTTTTGATTCCACCGGTACATATCCGGGATAATCTGGATCTGGCACCGACTGCCTATCAAATTACCCTGTTCGGCGTCACATTCGGTGAAGCCGAAGTCTATCCCGACCGGATGCTGGCGATTAATCCGGGTCAGGTTTTTGGCGCCCTGGATGGCATTAACACCCAGGACCCGGCCTTTGGCCTCGATGCGGTCTGGATCGAAACCAGCCAGCGTGAACATGCTCAGGCCCAGGGCTATACCGTAGTCGATGTTGATACCGTCATCGCCACCCATCTGAGCAAAATTCTGAACAACCACGCCCATGATCTGCTGGGCCGTGAAGAAGTGCAGCACCTGCTGGATAACCTGGCCAAATCTGCGCCCAAGCTGGTTGAAGGCCTGGTGCCTGACACCGTGCCGCTGGGCACGGTGCAGAAAGTGCTGCAGAACCTGCTGGAAGAAAATATTCCGGTTCGCGATATCCGCACCATTACCGAATCGATCTCGGAACAGGCGGCACGTAACCCGGATCCGGAAGCGATTACCGCAGCAACCCGCATGGCGCTGAGTCATTCGATTATCCAGCACATCAATGGCACTTCGAATGAACTGCCGATCATCACGCTCGATCCCGAACTGGAACAGATTTTGCTGAAGACTCTTCAGGCATCCGGTGAGGGTGGCGCAAGCCTCGAACCTGGTCTGGCGGAGAACATGCACAAGAATCTGCAGGAAGTCACGCAAAGACAGGAAATGACAGGCGATGCTGCCATCCTGGTGGTACAGGCGGGCTTGAGAAGCTGGATTTCACGCTTTATCCGCCACTCGATTCCGGGCCTGAACGTGTTGTCCTACAACGAGATACCGGACAACAAACAAATCAGGATTGTGGCCAATATCGGCCGCTGAATGTGACAGATTGAGGTTGTGATTTATGAAAATCAAACGTTTCCAGGCTGCTGACGTCCGTCAGGCTATTCGCGAGGTCCGGGAAGTACTGGGACCCGATGCCGTGATCCTGTCCAATACCCGTGTCGATGGCGGTATTGAAATTGTTGCCGCGACTGATTACGACGAGACCCAGTTCCGCCGCCAGTCACAGCCGCTGATGGATGAACCTCCGCAGCAACCCAAAGTGGAAATCAACCCATCGCCGGAACCACGTTACGAAGCGCCCAAGCCTGCGCCGAAGGAAAACATCTGGTCGCAGGAGCCGACCCTGGTACAGATGCGCCGGGAAATCGCCAGTCTGCGTGACATGTTGCAGAACCAGCTGTCAGATCTGACCTGGAAAGATATGGAGCGTCAGAGCCCAACCCAGATGCAATTATTGAAACGCTTCCTGCGCATGGGCGTGGACGTTGAAATCGCCAAAGCCATTACCAGCCAGATGGCCGGCATCGATGATCTGGAAACCGCCTGGCGTCAGTCCATGGGGCGTCTGGCCAGCCAGCTCCGCCTGTCGGATCAGGACTTTCTGTCACAGGGCGGAATTTATGCGCTGGTGGGACCGACCGGTGTGGGTAAAACCACCACGATTGCCAAGCTGGCCGCACGCTGTGCACTGAAACATGGTGCCCGTCAGGTCGCTTTGGTTACCACCGACTGCTACCGCATCGGCGGTCAGGAACAACTGCGCAGCTATGCCCGCATCCTGGGCGTGCCTATCCGTGTTGCCCGCAGTCATGCCGAGCTCTCTGAAACACTGGCCGACCTGCTTGATCGCCGCTTTATCCTGATAGATACTGCGGGAATGAATCAGCGGGATATGCAACTGACCGAAAAATTCGCCCTGCTCAAACAGCAGTCACCCAGAGTGAAAACCCTGCTGACCCTGTCTGCCAACACCCAGAGCAGCGCTATGGATGATATTATTAAAGCCTTCTCGCACCTTGACCTGAGTGGCTGTATATTGACCAAAACTGATGAAGCCAGCAGCCTGGGCGGCGCCATCTCCGCGATGATTCGCCATCATATGCCGCTGGCCTATGTCGCTAACGGTCAGCAGGTGCCGGAAGATTTAAGCCTGGCCCGACCCAACACTCTTGTCAATCAGGCCAGTGAACTGATGAACGATGAACAACAACTGGACCCGCAAACCCTGTCCAGTTACGGAGGTTTTGCCGCCTATGGCTGAAAATTCCCAGGATCAGGCCGCCGGCCTGCGTCGCCAGCTCAACCCCCCGCGCCCGGTCAAGGTCATTGCCATTGCCAGCGGTAAAGGCGGTGTCGGCAAGACCAATGTGACCGTCAACCTGGGTGTCGCGATGGCCTCAATGGGTAAGGAAGTGGTGCTGCTTGATGCCGACCTGGGTCTGGCTAATATCGACGTCATGCTGGGTCTGCATCCACAATACAATCTGCTGCATGTGCTCGACGGCAGCAAAAGCCTCAGAGACATTATCGTTGAAGGACCGGCTGGCCTGAAAATCATACCGGCCGCTTCCGGCGTTCAGAAAATGGCTGAACTCAGCACCGCTGAACACGCCGGCATGATTCAGGCTTTCAGTGAAATGGATCAACACATCGATGTACTGCTGATCGACAGCGCTGCGGGCATTGCTGACAGCGTGGTCAGTTTCAGTAAAGCTGCGCAGGAAGTCATTGTCGTGGTCTGCGATGAACCGGCCTCAATCACCGATGCCTATGCTTTAATCAAGCTGTTGAGCCGTGAACACGGTGTCGAACGCTTTCATGTGATCGCCAATATGAGCCGCAGCGTGCAGGAAGGTCGTGAACTATTCGATAAGATTGCGCTGGTATGTGACCGCTTTCTCGACGTGACGCTCGATTTTATGGGCATCGTGCCCTTCGATGACGATTTACGCAGTGCCGTCAAAAAACAACGCAGCGTGGTTGATGCCTACCCACGCAGCAAAGCGGCAACCGCCTTTGCCCATCTGGCCAAAAAAATCGAATACTGGCCGGTGCAGAAGCAGCCGCGTGGACATATGGAGTTTTTTGTAGAGAGATTAATTCAGGCAAGTATGGAAATGGCATGAACAGCGGAGCTGCCATGTACGCATCAGGACAATCAAAATCGGCACTGGTCGAACAGCATGCGGCACTGGTCAAACGTATCGCCTATCATCTGATAGCACGCCTGCCGCCATCAGTCGACGTTGAGGACTTGATTCAGGCCGGCATGATCGGCCTGCTCGATGCGTCGCATCAGTTCGATGCCTCCCAGGGTGCCAGTTTTGAGACCTACGCCGGTATTCGCATTCGTGGTGCCATGCTCGATGAAATCCGCCGCAATGACTGGGCGCCTCGCTCAGTGCATAAAAAAGCACGCGAAATTTCCGAGAAGATGCGTGAAATCGAACAGTACAAAGGCCGTAACGCCACCGATGCTGAAGTCGCCGCGGCCTTAGGGCTCAATCTCAGCGATTATCACCAGCATCTGCAGGATTCGACCGGACATCAGTTATTCAGTCTGGATGAGTTCACCGATAACGATGAAACCCAGGCCCACCCTCTGACAGCCGCACCGGCCTCACCGGATGACGAAGTTCAGGATGATGATTTCCAGGTCGCCCTGGCACAGGCTATTGACGGCCTGCCTGAGCGGGAGCGGCTGCTGATGAGCCTGTATTATAATGACGAGCTGAAATTGAAGGAGATCGGAGAAGTCATGGGGGTCAGTGAATC
>JABURN010000111.1 GCA_014762585.1 Methylophaga sp. | reverse complement strand
CCACTTGCTGGCAGCGAAATGTTTTATCGCCAGGGCAGCCGTGATGATCTGCTGGTGCCTTTCCGCCGTATCAACCTGACCGATAGACCCAACGCAGACCCAAGCCTGCCGGGTACGCCGAATGAGGCGGTCGTGGTTTACGATACATCCGGTCTTTATACCGACCCTAACGCCAAAATTGATATCGAAGCCGGTCTGCCGCTGATCCGCCAGAAGTGGATTGAAGAGCGGGGGGACTGTGAGCAACTGAGCGAGTTCAGCTCAAAATACACCCGTGAACAGGACGCACAGGATTTTGATATCCCGTTGTTCGAGCATCGCCGTCTGCCGCGCAAAGCCAAGCCGGGCAAAAATGTCTCGCAGATGCACTATGCGCGTCAGGGCATTATCACACCGGAAATGGAATACATTGCCATTCGTGAAAGCATGGGCCGTGAAGTACTGGCTCAGCGTGGTGAGCTGCCGGATGATATGGAGCATTACATCACCGCCGAATTCGTGCGTAAGGAAGTCGCCGAAGGCCGTGCAATTATTCCTGCCAACATCAATCACCCTGAATCCGAGCCGATGATTATCGGTCGTAACTTCCTGGTGAAAATCAATGCCAACATCGGTAACTCAGCGACTACATCTTCCATTGAAGAAGAAGTCGAGAAAATGGTCTGGAGTACCCGTTGGGGCGGTGACACCATCATGGACCTGTCCACCGGTAAACATATTCACCAGACCCGTGAGTGGATTATCCGTAACTCACCGGTACCGGTCGGTACCGTGCCGCTTTATCAGGCACTGGAAAAAGTGAACGGCATTGCCGAAGACCTGACCTGGGAAGTCTATCGTGACACCCTGATTGAGCAGGCCGAGCAGGGCGTGGATTACTTCACCATCCATGCCGGTGTCCGTCTGGCGCATATCCCGCTGACCGTGAACCGCACCACCGGTATCGTGTCACGTGGTGGCTCGATCATGGCGGCCTGGTGTCTGGCGCACCACGAAGAAAGCTTCCTTTACACACATTTCGAAGATATCTGCGAAATTATGAAAGCCTACGATATCTCGTTCTCTTTGGGTGATGGTCTGCGTCCGGGTTCACAGGCTGATGCTAACGACGAAGCCCAGTTTGCCGAGCTGAAAACCCTGGGTGAACTAACCAAGATTGCCTGGAAGCACGATGTGCAGGTGATGATCGAAGGTCCGGGTCACGTGCCAATGCACAAGATCAAGGAAAACATGGACCTGCAACTGGAGCTGTGCCACGAAGCACCGTTCTACACGCTTGGCCCACTGGTGACTGACGTAGCACCAGGTTATGACCACATCACATCCGGTACCGGTGCGGCCATGATCGGCTGGTATGGCACGGCGATGCTTTGTTATGTAACACCGAAAGAGCATCTGGGTCTGCCGAATAAGGATGACGTGAAAACCGGCATCATTACCTACAAGATTGCAGCACATGCGGCGGATCTGGGTAAAGGCCATCCGGGCGCACAGATTCGTGATGATGCGATTTCCAAAGCCCGTTTCGAATTCCGTTGGGAAGATCAGTTCAACATAGGTTTCGACCCGGACACAGCCCGTGCATTCCATGATGAAACGCTGCCGCAGCCAAAAGCCAAAGTGGCGCATTTCTGTTCTATGTGTGGACCGAAGTTCTGCTCAATGAAGATTTCTCACGACGTGAAAGAAGCCTTTGCTGAGAAGTCGCAGGAATTTAAAGAAGGCGGAAGCAAAATCTATCACGAGGTGAAAGCCTGAGGAGTTGATTTGGCTTTTTAGTCTACCCCCCCCCATCCCAGCCTTCCCCCGCAAGGGGGGAAGGGGCTTTTTTCTCCCTCTCCCCTTTGAGGGAGAGGGTTGGGGTGAGGGGCAGCCAGCCTTAATAAACAGATCGCACATATGAATCGTTATCTGATAATCGGAAGTGGCCTGATCGGACGCCTGACAGCTTGGCGTTTGCTTCAGGCCGGCCATCAGGTTGCACTCCTGTCGAAAGATGATAAGCAGGGGAGTGACAGTGCCGGTTATGTCGCGGCATCAATGGTGGCCCCAGCCACGGAGGCGATAAGCGCTGAACCCATGGTGAAAACCGTGGGTTTACGCTCTTATGCTTTGTGGCCGCAGTGGCTGAAAGATCTTACCGAGCCGGTGTACTACCAGGATGAAGGCACGCTGGTAGTCGCTCATGCCGGGGATCAGGCCGATATGGCTCGATTCCAGCGGCGGGCATCGCATGTACTGGATGCGTCTGACTTTCAATTACTTGATCGTCAGGGGCTGCAGGCGCGTGAGCCGGAACTCGCGGATAACTTTTCGCAGGCGATGTGGTTCGAGCAGGAGTCCTGTATCGATAACCGCCAGCTTTATCGGCAGTTAACGGCGCTGCTCGAAAAAGAATGTGATTGGGTGCAGACCGCAGATATCGGTGAGCTTAATCCGGCTGAAATTGACCGGCTCTGTCAGCAGTATCTCAACTGCAAAGCAGAGCAGTTTGATGCGGTCATTGATTGCCGCGGCAACGGTGGTAAAGGCAACCTGAATAATCTGCGTAGCGTGCGTGGTGAAGTCATTCGGGTACAGGCACCGGAGGTGAACTTCAAACATGCTATTCGTTTGATGCACCCGCGTTATCCGTTTTATCTGGCACCTCGGCCCAACAATGAATACGTGCTGGGTGCGACGGTGATTGAGAGCGATGACCGTTCACCGATTACGGTGAGAAGTGGGCTGGAACTGATGTCAGCCCTCTACAGCCTGCATAAGGGCTTTGCTGAAGCCCGCATTGTGGAAATGACCGCGCATTGTCGTCCGGGCCTGCCGGATAATATGCCGACCATCAAACGCACTGACTGGGGCTATATTGTGAACGGTTTCTACCGCCATGGTTATCTGTTTGGTCCTGCCGTGGTTGACGACCTGACGCGGCTACTGGCCGGGCAGCGGGAGCAGGTGCATTTCGGAGAGTTATATGACATCTAATCAACAACAGATTGAGTTTAACGGTCAAACGCTGGCGATTGAGTCGTCACAGACGGTCTCAGCTTTTCTTGAGAGTCAGTCAGTTGCCGGGCGTTTTATTGTCGTCATCAATGATGAGGTGATACCGAAAGCAAACTGGGACCAGCATGCTATTCAGGCCGGTGACCAGATCGAAATTATGTCTCCCATCAGTGGAGGTTAGGAGCGACGATGAAAGCATCTAACTGGACAGTCTATGGTCAGGAACTGGGCAGCCGTCTATTTATCGGCACCGCCCTGTATCCGTCACCCAAAGTCATGGTCGATGCGATTCGTGCATCACGGGCCGAGGTCATTACCGTTTCGCTACGTCGTCAGTCCGCCAATCAGGCCAACAGCGGCGAACAGTTCTGGCAGATGATTGAAGATCTGAACTGCCACCTGCTGCCTAATACCGCCGGCTGCTACAGCGTCAAAGAAGCAGTGAAAACCGCGCATATGGCGCGGGAGCTGTTTGATACCGACTGGGTGAAACTGGAAGTGATGGGCGACAGCTACAATCTGCAGCCGGATCCTTTTGCGCTGGTGGAAGCCACCAAAATTCTGATTGAAGACGGTTTTAAAGTCTTTCCCTACACCACAGACGACCTGGTGCTGTGCCAGAAACTGGCCGAGCTGGGCTGTGAAGTCTTAATGCCCTGGGGCGCACCGATTGGGACCGGACAGGGTTTGCTGAACCCTTATGCGCTGAAAACCCTGCGTGAGCGTTTGCCTGAACTGACCTTGCTGGTCGATGCTGGTATTGGCAAGCCTTCGGATGCAGTGCAGGCGATGGAGCTGGGTTTTGATGGGATTCTTTTAAACACGGCCATTGCTGAAGCGTTGGAACCGGAAACCATGGCTTACGCTTTTGCCGATGCCATTAATGCCGGTCGTCTGGCTTATGAAGCCGGGATTATGCCCAAGCGGGATAATGCGAAACCGAGCACACCGACCCTGGATCAACCAATCTGGCAGCAGCATGGCTAAACCTGCAGTTTTATTGATTGGCGGCCTGGACCCTCAGGGCTGTGCCGGCATTGCGGCGGACATCGCCACCGTTCAGCATCATGACTGCCATGCCTTACCATTGATCACCGCGATGACGGAGCAAAGCTCGAAAGGCCTGACAAAGCTCGGTGCGGTGGAACCGGCAAAACTCCTGGCTCAGTTTGAAAACTGCAGGGCGGACTTTGAGATTGCTGCCGTCAAAATCGGTCTGATTCCGAACATCGATGTGGCCAAAGCGATTAAAGGCATACTTGAGCAACTGGGCGACGATATCCCGGCTGTGCTCGACCCGGTACTGGCCAGCAGCAGTGGCGGTGAGTCAGTGTCTGCCGAAGTGCAGAGCTATCTACTGAGAGAGTTACTACCGCTTATCACACTGCTAACGCCGAATTTGCCGGAGTTGGCGGCTTTGACTGCAACATCAGACTCGCCGGAGCAGGGCGCAAGCGAACTTCGCCGGGCTGGAATTAAAGCCTGTCTGGTCAAAGGCGGGCACAATGACAGTCACTTTGCCACCGATTATTTTGTGTTTGATGAGGCCGAGTTCTATTGCTATCAGGAAAAGCTGGATAAGCAGGTCCGAGGTACTGGCTGTGTGATGGCATCTTCGATTGCTGCTCACCTGGCTTCCGGTCAGGATATCCGTGATGCGGTGGTACTAGCGAAGGCCTATGTCTCACGTGGAATTCGTCTGTCTGAGACTGTGGGACCGTATCAGGTCATTGCTCACAGTCGTGAGGCGATGCAACTGGCGGACATCCCCAAGCTTTGTTACCAGCCGGAACTGATTGGTAAACAATTTGAATTCCCGGCCTGTCCCCAAAGACTGGGCATTTATCCGGTGGTCGACAGCAGTGACTGGATAAAGAAGCTGGTGGATGAGGGAATTGAGACGATTCAATTGCGCGTCAAAGACCAAGATGAAACTAAAACCCGGCAGCAAATTGAAGACGCTTTGTCACACTTGAATGGCAACCCGGTGAGCTTTTTTGTCAACGATCACTGGGAGTTGGCGATTGAGGCCGGGGCGTATGGCGTGCATCTGGGGCAGGAAGACCTGCATGATGCCAACTTGCAAACATTGGCTGATGCCGGACTTCGCCTGGGCATCTCCACGCATTCCTACTGGGAGCTGGCAAGAGCGCTGGCAGTAAACCCAAGCTATATCGCACTGGGGCCGATTTATGAAACCACCAGTAAACAGATGCCGTTTTCACCACAGGGCATTGAACGTCTGCAGCAGTGGGTCGATATTCTGAGTGATCGGTATCCGGTGGTCGCTATCGGCGGCATCAATCATGAACGGGCAAAAGCCTTGAAACCAACCGGTGTTGGCTCGGTGGCGATGATTACTGCTATCACCCTGGCTGAAGATTACCGTGCCGCGACGCAGGAACTGCTCTCGCTCTGGCAGTGAGATCAACTGCCGCTGTTGTAATCCTCAAAATCACCCCATTTTGGTTCAGGGAGTGGCTGGGAGCTGCTTGAACTGCTTTCCCGGTAATAGTTAGGAATTTCATCACTATTCACCAGCCGGTCATCATTAATCACTGCGTCGGGATTGGTGTTATCGACCTGCCGGGTTCTGGACTTCAGTTCCTCATTTTCCTTTGCCAGCGTTTCGACGCGTTTAATTAAAGTTTGATTTTCTTCCTGCAGATTGGCCATCTGCTGTTGCAGTGCGACCAGTTCAGACAGGATCTTTGTTGAGGGCTGAGTGACCGGATTGCTGACAGCCGCCACGCCGGTGGCAGCCAGACCCACTGCAGGATCGACAGCTGATGTTTCCTCGGCAGCGGTTGTTTCCGTTGTTTCTGTCGACGGCGTTTCTGGAAGTGCGATGGTCTCTTCTGCGGTGTCGGTATCAGGCGCCGACTCGGCGGTTTCTGTTTCAGCTGCTGATTCTGACTGGGTTGTTTCTTCCACGTTTTCAGTGGCTTCCTCAGCTGACTTTGACAGGAAAAAGTAACTGACAATCAGGGCAATTAACAGCACGCCGAGTCCGGCGGCAATCTTTATCAACAGTGAGGTCGATAAACCCTTCTTTTTTGCCTGGGCTTCATCATTGCCTTCTTCAAGAATGTCGTCTGCGGTTTTTTCTGCCATGGGGGTAAATTGTCCTGCCTGTGTCCGATAGGGTTATCGGCCACAGGCAGCATAGCTTTACTTTTAATCAGCTCGGCAGGCGGTTTTCATCCAGGCTGCCGTTTTCATTAGTCGGCCCCTCGGTTTGTGACGGGTCCGAATCATCCTGAATCAGTGAGACCACTGTCCAGCCGGTTTCCGGTTTAGGGGAGGCGGCCGCAGTGAAGAAACGCAGACGCCGCCGCGGGTTGAACGCAAACAGCGGTGTAACCCGACGACCATGCTGTTGCAGATAGTCTTCAAAACTGAAATTTTCAGTCAGCTTAGTCTGTTTAAGCTTGGCACCGCGGGAAATCAGGCTGGCCAGCTTGGCATAAGTCACCTCACTGCCGAACAGCACATGCGAGTCATGGCTGATAGCTTTACGGGATTTAGCCTCACTGCGCTCCTTGGATTTTTCTTTCTCGGTAGACAGGAAGTAAACCTGATTGCTGCCGAATTCTGATTTGTAACGTAAGCCGGCCAGGGCATTGAGTTCACTCTGTGGCGTGAGTGACAGCACACCGCCAAGACCGATTAAATCCAGATGACGGTCGGCATGTTCAGAGACGGCATTACCATAATAAGTATCGAGACCGTTCATCCGGGCTTCTTTCACATTGGTCCAGCTGCCATCGGTCAGCCGGGTGCGGAAGCCATTCTCGTTCAATGCCTTAGCCACGGTTCTGGCGACCGGATTCGCACCGACAATAAGGAAACCGCTGTCTTCCGGTTCAGCAACACCCAGTCGCTTGGCAATAAACTTGGCGGTAGAGCCCTGAACCAGCACCGTGCCGATAATGATGGCAAAAGCCAGTGGCACCAGCAGATCGGCGTTTTCCATGCCGATATCCTGCAGACGAAGGGCAAACAGGGCTGTTACCGCTGCCGCTACGATACCGCGGGGGCCAATCCAACTGATCATGGCTTTTTCCTGCCAGCTCAAATCCGAGCCGATGGTCGACAGAAAAACTTTAACCGGCCGGGCGATAAACTGGATAAACAGAAACAGCAGAACCGCGCCCATACCCAGTTGCGTGAATGAATCGAAGTTGAGCCTGGCTGCCAGCAAAATAAACAGACCTGAAATCAGCAGGATACTAAGGTCCTCTTTAAAGTCGAGGATGTTCTCCACGGACACGTTTTTCATATTCGCGAGCCAGATACCGAGAATAGTCACGGTCAGCAGACCGGATTCTTCCGAGATGTCAGTGGAAATCGCGAAGGTGCCGAATACCAGCGCCAGGGTGCTGACATTGTGCAGATATTCCGGTAACCAGTGGCGACGCAGCACAATGCCGAACAGGTAACCCGCCACAGCACCGATCCCCAGACCCACGGCCAGGGTTTTGGCAAACATATAAACGGTGTGGCCAACCGATGCATGGCCCTGCAGTTGAATTGACAGCAGGACTTCAAACACCAGTACCGCCAGAATCGCGCCTAGCGGATCAATGACGATGCCTTCCCAGCGCAGAATGTTGGAAATTTTGGTATTGGGCCGGACAGTTCGAAGCATGGGCACAATGACCGTGGGTCCTGTGACAACCATAATCGCACCGAACAGGATCGATAAGCCCCAGGAGAAATCCAGCAGTAAATGCGTGGCAACGGCGATAAGACTCCAGGTGATGAGAACGCCGACGGTGAGGATGTTGCGGACTACACGCTGCAGCCCGCGTATATCCTCGAATTTGAGGGTCAGACTCCCTTCAAACAGAATCACGGCCACGGCGAGTGACACCATCGGGAACAGAAGATCGCCAAACAGCGCTTCAGGATTCAGCCAGCCGGTCAGCGGACCCAGCACGATACCTGCAATCAGCAGGAATACGATGGCTGGCAGTTTGATCCACCAGGCAAACCATTGACAGAGAATGGCGACGATTCCGATGACTGATAGCGCGATAACGGCTTCCTGATTCATTCCTTATCCTGGCTCATGCGAGCATTATTAAACAGGCTGCAATGGTGACATTAAATGCCCCGAGCGGAAAGGGGAAGCTTTATCGAATCAGGCTGACTTCGGCGCGGCGGTTACGGGCGCGACCTTCCTTGGTTTTGTTGCTGGCAGCAGGTTTGTGGTCAACATAGGACTGAACCTGTATCAGTTCCGGCGGGATATCATGTTCGGCCAGAAGATAGGTTTTAACAGCATGAGCACGGGCATCTGATAGTGGTTCATTGATGCTTTTGCGACCATAGTTATCAGTGTGACTATTGATCCGAATCTGGCGGATACTGTCATCGAGCTTCACATAACCCGCCAGACGACTTAAAGCTTGTTTGCTGGAATTATCCAGCGTGGCCTTACCCAGCGGGAAGTAGACCGTGAGCTTACTGACTTCCTCAAAACTATCCGGATGCAGGTTCTGCAAACACTGCTGGAAGGCGGGCAGCGAGTCATTCAGCCTGATTGTTGATAAAAGCACCTGGATGTCTCTGGCGAACGTTTGTGAACGATATTCGATGAGTGTGAAACGGCCTTCCTGCAACTGGACCAGCG
>JABURN010000099.1 GCA_014762585.1 Methylophaga sp. | reverse complement strand
GCGCGTTACAGCAACGAGCAGGCGGTGGCTTCGACTCGTGAATATGTTCTGTTGGCCAAACGTTATCAACTGGATCCAGCACAAATGGCGCTGGCTTTTGTGAATAGCCGTCCGTTCCTTGCAGCAAATATTATCGGTGCCACCGATATGCAGCAGCTGAAAAACAATATCGCCAGCATTGATCTTGAGCTGGATGATGCATTGCTGGATGAGATTGAGACGATTCATCGTCGTTATCCAAATCCATCGCCCTGAAGTCATGCGTTGAGCTTTAGCAGTAAAGAAAAAATGTGAACGGGCTAGCATTTTTAAAACGATTGCTGTATCTCTGAACCTTAAAAAAGGTTTGAAACAAGGAAATCAAACCGAAGCAGGACTCAAAGAGGGAGGACAGCATGCAGAAGCCCGACATGGTCAGACTCTGGATTCTTGGAGCGCTGTTGTTATGTTTCTCAACTGCTAGTGCTGACTCCAAGCCCTCATCACCACTCGATCTGAGCCTGCAGGAACTGCTTGAGATCGAAGTCACCTCCGTCTCCCGGCAGGCAGAATCACTCTCCAGCGCCGCCGCAGCGATCTATGTCATCACTGGTGAAGAAATTCGCCAGCGCGGCTTTCAATCCATTCCGCAGGCGCTGAGAGATGTGCCCGGGCTTCATGTGGCTCAGATTGACTCTCAGAAATGGGCCGTCAGCAGCCGTGGTTTCAATGGCCGCTACAACAACAAGATGCTGGTTATGATAGACGGTCGCAGTGTCTATTCCCCTGAGTTTTCCGGCGTTTACTGGGAAGTTCAGGATACGCTGATGGCTGATATTGATCGGATAGAGGTGATTCGTGGTCCCGGCGCAGCCATCTGGGGCGCTAATGCGGTCAATGGTGTTATCAATATTATCACCAAGCACAGTGCGGATACCTTGGGGGGATATGCTGAACTGGGGGCAGGTGATTATCAGCAATCCTTTGCAGGCTTCCGTTATGGCGGACGACTGGCCCCAGGCCTGACCGGCCGGGCCTATGTAAAGGCATTCAAACGTGATGATCTGGACTTTGACCCTGCCGATGTCAGTCCTTCAGCAGCGGCGCTGATTAGTCAATCTGACACCGATAATGGTTGGTGGAAACAACAGATGGGCGGGCGGCTGGATATGAGTCTGGGGGCAGCCTCAACCCTCACTCTCAGTGCCTCGGCCTACGACAGCATGATGGATCAGACTGTCACTGTTCCAACCCTGACAGCACCTTTCATCGAATATCCCAATATCAATACAGAATCCCGCGGCTGGCATCTGTTGGGAGATTATAGTCGTGCTTTGTCAGCCAATTCGCAACTGAACCTCAAAGCATACTTTGATCATGCCAAGCGGGATGAGTCTTTTTTTGGTTTCAGCCGCGATACCGTGGATCTTGAAATGTCCCATCATTTTGAGATGGGGGAGCGTCATGAACTGTTGTGGGGGATGGGGTACCGGCATATCAATAATGATCTGGACACCAACCAGACAGTGATTGATACCCAAGGTGAAAGTGAAAGCATCAACTTATGGAGCCTGTTTGTTCAGGACCAGATTACACTGAAACCGGATACTTTATGGCTGACCCTGGCGGCGCGCCTGGAGCATCATTCCTACACTGATTTTGAATGGCAGCCCACAGTCAGATTAAGTTGGCAGCCCACCGAACAGCATCGCTTCTGGACCGCTTTATCACGGGCGGTCAGAACGCCTTCTCAGGCCGAAAACGAATATCTGATTAATGTTGGCAACCTGGCGCCAATGACGGCATTCAACCCGACTGGATTTGTAAATCGTCTGATTCTGGCGGGTAATTCTGACTACGATTCTGAGGTGATTCAGAGTATTGAAGCCGGCTATCGCTATGCAACTGGCAATCACTTCAGTCTCGATACAGCGGTTTTTTACAATGATTATGACGATCTGCGCAGCAGTCGTGTAGCAGAAACCGATTTTTCAAGCTTACCGGCTTATCTGACGACCTTTTCTGCATTTGATAACGAGGCCAGTGGCCATAACTACGGTCTTGAATTATCCGCTAACTGGTTGCTTAACCGTGACTTAAAGCTGCGACTTAACTATAGCTACACTAAAAGTGATTTTAGTGACGGCCAGCCCCAGAATACGGATTCACCTGAACAAATGGTTTCCTTGCTGGCGAACTGGCGCATCAGCCGCGATATTGACCTGACAGCCAGCTGGCGTTACGTGGATCGCAGCCAATCTATTGACCCGATTCAGGTAGATAACCAGACGGTCGATGCCTATCACGGTGTGGACCTGGGAATGAACTGGCAACTGACGCCGGAGCTGAAATTCTCTGCTTTTGCCCGTAATCTGTTTTACGGCTCCCATGTTGAATATAAAGCCGAGCTGTTTTCCATACCTTACCGGGTGGAGCCCAGTTTCTTTGGCAAGTTGACGCTGGAGTTCTGACACGATGGCCTGGCGTAGCTTAAAAACATTCACACTTGTGCTGGCGCTGCTGAGTCCGAGCGCACAGACAGCGACAGCGCTGGCCGATCCGCCGGACTCACGATCCTTGATCGCTGCACTCAACTACAATTTTGCCAAATATGCAGATTGGCCCGGTGAAGAGCATGCAGAGTCGATCGACCTGTGTTATTTCACTGATTCTTTCAAAAACAGTTTCAGCGAACTGCGTGACAAGGCCATTTTTGACAAGCCGGTTAATACCCTGCAAATCAGGGATGTGGAGCAGACAAGCCGTTGTCACTTGGTGTACATTGACCGCAGTGAACGTAACATTCTTCAGCGTTTGTTCGTTTACTTGCGAGACAAGCCGGTACTCACGGTTTCTGATATTACCGGTTTTGTTGATGACGGCGGCATGATTGAAATTGTTCGGGTTGATAACAAGTTCCGTTTCAAAGTGAATATGTCGAGAATGGAATCATCCAATCTTAAAATGAGCTCTCAGGTGTTGAAGCTGGCTGTTGAAGTCAAATGAAATGGATAAAGACGCTCAAATTCCGCTTGATTGTGACCATGATGGGGCTGGTGCTGCTCACTATCCTTATCATTTCAGTCTCTATCATCAGCAATCAACGTCATGCACTCGAGAAGCAGGCACTGCAGGACTCGACCACTTTGGGTGAGTTGCTGGTGACCAATACGCTCACTGCCGTATTGTTTGATGATGCTATTTCAGCCCGACAGTCACTGAAAGCACTTCGGGTAAGGCGCGATATCAGCCAGGTTATGATTTTTGATGATGAGGCTCGTCTGTTTGCGAGCTATCAAAACAGTGGCAACCAGGCGTTGCCGGACAGTGAGATTTTGCGTCAGGTGCTGGATACACATGAGCCTGCCATTATCGAGAATGAACGCGGCCTGCAGCTGATGATGCCGATGATTAGTCATGGTGACAGTATCGGTGTGCTCTATCTTCTGGATAATCTGGCTTCGTTAAAATCCCAGCTGGCGGCTTTCTACCAGGTAGTTGCTCTGACAGCGGTGCTGGCTTTTTTTGCCAGTCTGATGGCGATGTTATGGCTGGTGTCGCTGTTCACCAAACCAATGAATGAAATGCTGGCCACGATTCGCGATATAACCATTCACCGTGATTATCGACGTCGCGCACCGAAAGCTTCCACAGTGGAGTTCAACCAGCTGGCTGACAGCTTCAACCAGATGATCAGCGAAGTGCAGATGCGTGGTCAGCAGCTTGAAACCATGAATACCGAGCTTGAACAGCGGGTCCAGGCCAGAACTGAAGCACTGGAAACGGCGTTGCAACTCGCCAATGAGGCCAACCATGCCAAGGCACAGTTCCTCGCTATGATGAGTCATGAAGTACGAACCCCTTTAAATGGGGTCATAGGATTTGCCGAGTTACTCAAGCTCAATGCGCTGGATGATGAAGCCCGTGAAAACGTTCAACTGCTCAACGATTCAGCCCAGTCTTTACTGGCTTTACTGAATCAGATTCTGGACTTCTCCAAGCTGGATGCCGATAAGGTCGAGCTGGAAAAGCAGCGCCTGAACATGGCGAGTTTTATGAAGTCAGTGGTTGAAACCAACCGCGCAAAAGCAGAGCGGAAAGGCCTGAAGCTGGAACTCACACTGCATGACTGTCATGCCGACTACCTCGTCGACCCCTTACGCTTACGGCAGGTGCTCAATAATCTCATCGACAATGCCATTAAATTCACTGCCAGAGGTCATGTCAGAGTCAGCCTGGCGGCTGGACAAAATGACAAAGAGCACTGGCTTGATTTTGAAATTGAAGATACAGGTGCCGGTATCGCCGAAAGCAAATTGCAATCGATATTTTCTCCCTTTTCTCAGGCTGACAGCTCTGTTACCCGGCAATATGGCGGCACCGGCCTCGGACTCGCTATTTGTGCTCAACTGATAAAGCTGATGAAAGGCCAATATGGTGTTAAAAGCCAGGAAAAGCAGGGCAGTCTGTTCTGGTTCAGAATTCCGGCACAAGCGCTGGATACGATTCAAGCAGCGAGCAAGCCTGCCAAGGCACCAGCACGGCAGGTCAGAGCCACCAGTGGTAATTTGATTCTGCTGGCAGAAGATAATGAAATCAATCAATCAGTGGCTGCCGGAATGCTGGAGAACTTCGGTTACCAGGTGCAGATCGTCAGCAACGGACTCGAGGCCGTGAATGAGTGCAATAAGAAGCACTATGATCTGATTCTGATGGATTATCACATGCCGCAAATGGGCGGGCTGGAAGCTACCGCGTTAATCCGGGACAGCAGCGGACAGGGGCTTAATAGCGAGACCCCGATTGTCGCGCTGACGGCTGATATTCAGGATGGTGTAGAAGCTGAATTTCGTCATGCCGGTGCGGATGACTTTCTGATCAAACCCTTTAAGCTGGAACAATTGAGCGAGATTGTCAGCCGCTGGCTTGATAAAACAGAATCACCGGTAAAGAACGACCTGGTAATCGATGAGGACGTGCTGGAGGAAATTCGTCAAATGTCAGGTGAGCAGGCACCTGAACTCATCAACAACATTATGGAGTTATACCTGCAACAAACACCGGGGCTGATTGATGATATTCAGCATGGAACAGCCGCTGGTGATGCCGACCGGGTGTTCCGGGCCGCCCATGCACTCAAATCAAGCTCTGCCAATATTGGCGCGGTGAAGGTCAGTGAAATCGCCCACCAGGTGGAAAAGCTCGGTCGTCATAACAGGGTTGACCATATCCCCCAGCATCTGGATACACTGCTCGAGTGCTATGAACAAGCCAGGCTCAATCTTAAGAGTCGACTGGGAGATAGTTAGGTGGAGGAATCTTCAAGAAAATCTGTGGTTTTAATTGTTGATGACGATCCGGTTACCCGGATGCTGATGCGGCAATCATTGAAAACCATTGATCTTGAGATACATGAGGCCAGCAACGGACTGGAAGCCATTGCTGAATTCAATCAGCACAAACCCGATATGACCCTGCTTGATGTTTCGATGCCGGGCATGGATGGTTTTGACTGTTGTTCAAAATTGCGCCAATTACCGCGTGGGCAGGAATGCGCCATTGTCATGGTGACTTCATTGGATGAGGTTGAAGATATTGAACGGGCTTTCCAGGTGGGGGCCACCGATTTCATGACTAAACCGCTCAAGTGGCCACTGTTCAATCATCGTGTCAAATATGTGCTCAAAGCCAACCGGACCCTGCAGGAACTCAGCCTTAACAAAAACAAACTGGCCAAGGCACAGTCGATAGCGCATCTGGTTTACTGGGAATGGGATTATCAATCGGACAGCATTGAATGTTCGGCGGATATGTTCGATATGCTGGGGTTGCCGCGTGATAAGCAGCTGACACTGAAACGTTTGCTGATGGTGGTGCATCCCGATGATCGCGCCCGTTTCATCAGAGCCGTGCGACTGGCAATCAAAGACAAAAAACCCTACGACATTGAATACCGGGTACAGCGGCCTGACGGGCATATGCTGTTTGTGAATGAACGAACCGATATCAATTTTGAATACGGCCAGTGGCGCATTGTCGGCACCCTGCACGATATTACAGCGCTCAAGCAGTCAGAGCAGGAAATTACCTACTACGCCTACTATGACACCCTGACTGATTTGCCTAACCGGCGTTTGTTCATCGAACAACTGGAAACGACTATCGCCAGTGCCCGGCGCCATCAACGACGCTTCACACTGATGTTCCTGGATCTGGATCGTTTTAAACATGTGAATGATACCTATGGTCATCATGTCGGTGATGAGTTGTTATGCCAGGCGGCGGGCAGAATCCGTGAGTGCGTGCGTGACTCTGATCTTGTTGCCAAGATCACGCTGGAGAGTGACAACCGGGTCGCCCGCTTGGCCGGCGATGAGTTCACTGTATTGCTTGATGATGTCGATAATGTCGATGACATAGCGGATATCGCCAATCGCCTTATAGAAACTTTCTCCCAGCCGTTTGTGATCGGCGGTACACCGCTTTATGTCACTGTAAGCATAGGTATTACGGTGTTCCCGAACGATGGCCACAATGTTCAGGTGTTGCTCCAGCATGCTGATGTAGCGATGTATCATGCCAAGCAGGTGGGGCGGAATAACTACCAGTTCTTTTCCGAGAGCATGAACAACTACCTCAAGCTCAGAATGGAGATGGAGCATGATCTGCGGATTGCACTCCAGGAGGAACAGTTCGAACTGTATTATCAGCCTCAGTACCACGCCCGCAGTGAGAAAATAGTCGGCTTTGAGGCCTTACTGCGTTGGCGGCATCCAGTGAAAGGGCTGTTGACGCCTGATAATTTCATAGAAATTGCTGAGGCTACCGGCCTGATTCTGCCGATTGGCGACTGGGTATTGATGCAGGCCTGTCAGCAGGTATGTCAATGGCAGCAGGATTTGGGCTGCGCATATCGGGTCGCGATTAACCTGTCAGCATTGCAGTTCAATCAGAACTATCTGCCCGAACGGGTCAGGCAAACGCTGGAGCAAAGCCGATTACCGGCCGAAACGCTGGAATTGGAAATCACCGAGACTGCGATGCTGCATGATGTTGCCGAGACCATTCCATTGCTGTTTGCACTTAAGAAAACCGGAGTCCGACTGGCGATAGATGATTTTGGTACCGGCTATTCGTCGATGAGTTATCTGAAGAATTTCCCGATAGATACGCTGAAAATTGACCGCTCTTTTGTTGAGGAGATTGTCTTTAATCGCAAAGATGCAGCGATTGCTCAAACTATTATACAACTGGCCAATAATCTGAATTTATCGACGATTGCCGAAGGCGTGGAAACCGAAGCGCAGGCCGAAATGCTGCTTAAAATGGGCTGTGAGGAATTTCAGGGTTTTTATTTCAACAAGCCCATGTCAGTAGATGATCTCAGTGAGCTGCTGAGCCAGTCTTAGACTCACCTAGTCATCATCGGCATAGGCTGCCGGCTTATCAACCAGGGTGTCCTGACGGTCCAGCAGGCCGATATCGAGTACGGGTGAAGCATCGATATGCTGAGCATCCATCATCTGAGCCACACGCTTAAGCGCAGAAATAATCATGGTCTGCTCCCATTCCTGCAGATCACCGAACTGGCGGGTGAACTGTTCCTGCAGGGGAATCGGCGCATTTTTCAGAATTTCCAGCGCTTCATCATTGAGATAAGCATGCACTTTGCGTTTGTCGGTCTCGGAACGCTGGCGGTAAACGAGTTTGCGCTTTTCCAGCCGGTCGAGAATCGTGGTGACAGTGGCCTGACTCAGGCTCACCTCCTGTGCGAGCTCACCGATAGTGATCTGCCCCTTATCACGCAGGGTTTGTAACAGCAGGATCTGTGGCGCGGTCAAGCCAGTCGTTTTGGCGAGGTATTTGGAGTGAAGATCGGTAGCCCGGATAACCCGGCGCAGGGCAATCAACACTTCTTCAATCTGGTTCAACAGCTGATCCTTTTGTTCTTTGTTCAGATCGAGATTATAAACCGCGTCCAGATTTAAACCGATAGTTTTACTCATAATTTTCCAATTCGTTAATGCAGCGTTCGAAGTCAGTCAGGATCAGCAGTTGATTGTCATGATTGATGGTGCCTTTGACCGGGCTGGTATCGTGACTGCGTTCAACCGGCATCATGTCGTCGTCAGCCAGCACGCTGATTTTTTCCACTTCATCCACGGTGATGCCGACCAGGCCCGAAGTTGTTTCCAGAATAATGATGTGTTCACTGTTTCTGGCTGAGTCATCCAGCCCAAGCAGATGCTTGCTGGAAACAATCGTCACAATCTCACCTCTGACATTGAGCACCCCCTCAACGCAGGACTGCGCACCGGGCACCGGTACCGGTGACAGATAGTCGAGAATTTCCCTGACCTGATTAACGGGATGAGCGTAGGTCTCTTCCTCTATCTGGAAGCAGAGCCACTGTTGATCATGTAATTGTTCTGACATCAATAGTAAATAGGATTCATTATCGGGACTGGACTTTTTATTTGTTTAGTGTACTATATATTTACACGTCTAAACAACTCGCTACTAAGTTGGCAAAGTTATTGGAATAAATTTCAATATCAATAAGTTGTATTTGTTTATTCGTATTTTTTCTGTATTTAAATCAATAGATGTATAAATAATAGAGTTATTTATAAAATGAATCTCGCACGAGCTGACGCTGCCCCGATT
>JABURN010000234.1 GCA_014762585.1 Methylophaga sp. | reverse complement strand
CATCGACTGGTTCAACAACAGTTTTAAACTGACAAAACAATAAAAGCAGGGGCTCTGTTCAAGTAACAGAGCCCCTGCTTCAGCATGCCAAATCTAGATTGACTGATGACAGCGCTTATTCACCGTCATCAAAGTCCCCTTTATCAGTCGGGTTGTACTCGGAGGATTTACTGGAGCGTTCACCCGCCGCTTTTTTAGCTGATTGAATTTCATTGGATGTGTCATTAATCATTTTCACATCATTCAGCATTTTCAGCGGCATGGCCGGTGCATTGCCCTGCTTGTCCTCACCGAAGTACAGCGTGAGATGCGGGAACGGAATCTCGATACCCGCCGCATCCAGATGACGTTTAACCAGACGGTTGTATTCACGTCCGACTGCCCACTGATTGCCGGGCAAGGTCTTGATACGGATACGGATATTAACCGAGCTGTCAGCCAGTGCAGTCACACCATGAACCTCCAGTTCATCGGACAGGATCTTGGCACGCTGCTCGTCATCCGACAGCAGTTCTTCAAAGGCTTCACGCAGTTTGATAACCACTTCATCGGTATCTTCGCGGTAAGCCACACCGTATTCACCGACGTGGTAGGCGAACTCACGCATGTAGTTCGACACGGTATCCACCGCCGAGAATGGAATGATGTGGTAAGTGCCGGACAAATCACGTAAGCCCAGTGAGCGGATAGTGAGTTTTTCCGCAGTACCGGTCAGGCCGCCGACGGTCACGATATCACCCGCGTTAATCGCGTTCTCCATCTGAATGAAGACACCGGTGATGACATCCGTCACCAGTTTCTGGGCACCGAAACCAATTGCCAGACCCAGCACACCGGCACCGGCCAAGAGTGGACCGATATCAATACCGATTTCCGACAGCACGATCATCAGGGTCATAACGATAATGACGATAGCGGTGGCGTTACGGAAAATCGTCAACAATGTTTTCTCACGGGCACTGGGCTCACCGCCACCTTTTTCCGGATCCAGCCGATGTTCAATCCAGCTTGCCAGTGTCATCCAGAACAGCGAGGCAATTGCCAGAATAAACAACACCGAAATCACTGTAGACAGGAACTGGGTACCTGCAGAGGAAGCCAGCCAGACCGGAAGGTTGACAGCCCCCCAGGCATCGAGGATGGCACTAATCACCATGACCAGCACAATGCCTTTGAGCACTTTGCTGAAGGTCGGTACAAACTGGTTCAGCCGGGTTTCAAAAGTCGACAAACGTTGGCTGATAATCGCCGGCACTTTCACACCATTGTCCAGCAGCAGCTGAATCAGACCAATTACAGCCATGCCGATAAAGATCGCCAGTACCGTCTGCAAAGTGGCCAGCAATAAGCCAGGCAGCGCGGTGTCCGGTTCGATCAGTAATGACGCGCCCATCACCAGGAAATAAGCATAGGCCAGCCAGTGCCAGCATCTCGCTAATACACCCAGTGTTACTCGGGTCATCGAGAAGTTGGCTTCATGGGCCAATTCGTTGAGGCCGTCTTTTACGTTTTGACGGTTGCGTCCGACCACGGTGAAGGCATAGCTGACCGCAACGATCACAATTAGCAGATTGGTCAGATTACCTAGGTTTTCTGACAACTGATTGCTGACCAATGGCACCACAAACAGCACACCATACCCGACCAGACTCACCAGACTGGATAGGAACAGGCTCCAGTGACGGGCGGTTTCTGCTTTCATCGGCAACAGTCGCAGGGCATCATCACGTCCTGCAAACACGGCTCTGATAATGACTTTAAACAATTCAACTGCAAGGAAGACATTCAGGAACAGGCTCTGACTGACGCTGACCTCGCCCATTTCACCGACAAACAGCAGTGCGACAGCATAACCTGCCAACCAGGCCAGAATCACCACGACCACATCGGTAATCACACTGACCAGCACGGCAGTCGCTTTGACTACGATAGGATGAATGCCATCACGGTTTGCCGCCATATTATCAGCGCGGCGGAACAGTAATCTGGCGATGGGTCTCAGAAGCCAGTACGCGACAATAGTCGCGGCAATCACAAGACTCAGTTTCACCAGCAAGGTGAAAAAATCTTTAATGCTTTTGCTTTCACCACTGACCAGTTCACTCAGTGCCGTCCAGCTGCCGGTCAGTGTACCCACTATCACCTGTACAGCAGACTGTGTTTGTTTGGCCACATCAGTCGCTGCACTGTCTTTTTTTTCAGCGTCGCTGTCCTGAGCAGCCTGTTTGCTCTGGCCCTGTTCTGCCTGCCCTCCATCAGTGTCAGACAATGACCTGAGTTCCGCTATCAACTTGTCCCGACTCGACGGATCTGACAACACATCTGCCAGAGCCTGATATTTATCGGCTGCTCCTTCTGATGCAGATTGCTCAGCCGCAAGCTGTGCCGCCCCGGCATGAACCGGTCCAGCGGCCAACATCAGCCATGCCATTAGCAGCAAAGTAAAGGTGCTGAGAAAGGATGATAATGAATAGCGCAAATTAAACTCCCTGTTCGTTTGAATTAAGATTGTGTGAGACAAAATTGCTCACAACCATAACAAGAGGATTTTGTTAACTCAAATCACGGCGTGGATAACTCGATTTTAAAAACCTGACTGTTTAAGATGGCGTGAGTTCATTTAGAAATCATGACCCATGGATGAAAATACCCTGCAAAACCGTCTAGCCACCCTGTTTCAGATCATTCTGGTCGCCGGTGTGGTGGGCGCCCTTTGGGATCAGGCCTGGTTCGATGCTTTCATCATCACGGGGATTTTTCTTATCACGATGTTGCCCACCGTGTTCGCGAAAAGATTCGATGTCGTCATCCCCGCCGCGTTTCAGCTATTGACCATCCTCTTTGTTTTCGCCTCGCTGTTTTTGGGTGAAGTACATGGCTATTACCTGAAAATCTGGTGGTGGGACATCGCGCTGCACACCGTTTCCGGTTTCCTGCTCGGCATTGTCGGCTTCCTGCTGGTGTATGTGATGAACGAAACCGAACGGGTCAGCCTCTACATGAAACCCGGCTTTATTGCCTTTTTTGCCTTTTTATTTGCGATTGGTGTCGGCGTGTTCTGGGAGTTTTTCGAATATACTGCCGACAAGGTATTCAACTTGGCCATGCAGAAACCGGCTTTCGGTGACAGCACCGGTCTGACTGATACAATGACCGACCTGATGGTCGACGCGCTTGGTGCCATGATCATCAGCCTGATGGGCTATCGCTACCTGAAGAGACACCCCAAGCAGGGTCTGGTACAGCGCTGGGTCAGGCAATTCATCCACAGTAACCCGCGTCTCTTCAAGAAAACGCATCCGCGCAACTAACGGAAGATTTCATGGATTCAGATATTCGCCTTGGCTATGCCGGACTGTTACGCCGGCATTTTGGTTTACTGGCTGCTGCCTGGCTGGCCGTCTTTACCGGCAACCTGGGCCAAAGCTTTTTTATCGGCCTGTTTCAGTCGGATATCAGTCAACACCTCAATATCACCGCCGGTCAATTTGGCAGTATCTACGCGGCCATCACCATGACCAGCGGTTTTCTGGTGATGCATTTCGGCCCCAAAATAGACTGGATTGCGCCCAGACGCTATGCCCTGATGGTCCTGTCTGCCCTGTTTATCGGGGTCTTGATGCTGACGCTTTCACCCTGGTGGGGCTTGGCCGTTTTCGGTCTTGGCCTGCAAAGACTCTGTGGGCAGGGCCTGATGACCCATCTTGGCAGCACCCTGGCGGGACGTGAATTCACCTTGAACCGGGGCCGGGCACTGGGCCTGGTGAGCCTGGGTATGCCCTCCGGTGAAATCATTCTGCCACCAGTCATTGCCCTAATGGTCACCTGGCTGACCTGGCAGCAGATCTGGTGGAGCATCGTCGCTGTATTAATGGTGATGTGGGTACTGCTCCTGTTGTTTGTTGATTGGCCCGAAGCACCCAGAAAGAAAAAAAGCAAAAATGAACCGCAGGAAAAAGGACCTTCGCCGATGCGGGAGCGTCGTTTCTGGATGCTGATCCCGATGTTGATGGTATTGCCCATCACACTCACCGGCATCTTTATTTATCAGGCGCAATTGACGGAAGATCTGGGAGCCACTGCCACCACCTATGCCTTTGCTCTGACCGCTCTCGGGATCTCACGCTTCCCCGGTGCTTTATTGGGTGGTCGCTGGATAGATGAACTGGGTGTCACCACCCTCGCCAAGCTTTATCTGATTCCTTTCGCTATCGCCTTGCTGGCAGCGGCATTAATTGGCGGCAATATTGCCATCTGGATCATCATGCTGGGTGCCGGTACCGCGCTGGGGATGTCCTCTCCCATCGGCGACAGCCTGCTGGTCAGACTCTGGGGCCGGGAACACCTGGGACAGGTGCGCTCTCTGAAATCGGCGTTTCTGGTGTTTTCTACCGGTCTGGCCCCCGCCTTCCTCGGCTTTATGATTGATGCCGGTGTGCAGTTCCAGTCGATTTTGCTCGGCATGCTGGCATTTCTGGTCATCACCTGGATTATGGCACAGGGACCGATTCGGGAAGCCCATCTCAGCAAAACTGAATAACCAGCCGGAGACTTATGCAATGAACGCTATCGCAGCTATCAAGGTCATCACAGGTGCCATAATGCTAAGCCTCCTGATGGCCTGTACCTCAACCACCATCGTATCTGCCCCATCACAATCTGAAGAGATTGCTGTTCAGTTCACTGATGAGAGCCTGTCAGGCTTTTTTGATTTACCTGGCGGTGTTCATCGAGTCCCTGACAGTCAGGTCATTATTTCAGGGCATCAAGCCGGTGGCTGGGTTAGTTCCATACTGGGGCCGATTGGAGTTACCCTGCAAAGTGCCATCGACTCGGACAGCGCTGAAACAGCCATTCAGGATACCGAGGCATTATTGCAATTCAAATTGACTGAAGCTGCCGATGCCATTGCTGATGATCTGATTGTGCAGCCCGAATTTGCGGGTGCTTACACCAATTACGCCACAACCTACACCCCGGTACTTAAAGTAAAAAGCGCCGTTATTCTGACCTTTCAGAACGAGACTGATGTTAGACCCTACGTACTGCTGCAGGCGGCATTGAAAGATACCAGGCTCAACACCGATATCTGGTGGAGCCGTTATATTTCCTCTTCCGGCCCGGCCAGACCGTTCTCGGGTGAAAACGGCTGGACAGCCAATGACGGCCAGGTCTTTGAAGATAATATTTCTGAAAACCTGCAAAAAGCTATCAATCTGATGCTGACGGATGTTGCCACGCCCTACCCGCGTCTCGCCAGCGAATCAGTCACCGTTCAGGGCTTTTACCCTTATGTTCGTTACAGGATGCAGACCGTCGGCTACAAGCTCTATGAGACTGACACCACACTCGCCTATGTGCCCAAACTCGGTGATGCGATTGTGTTTTCCGGTGTTCATCTGATTGATAAATCAACCGTTGATATTAGACCGACTCAGAAAGGGGATGAGGTATACAAAGTTCTGGAAGAAGAGACTAGCGAAGAAAGTCATACTGACTAACTGCATTGAGGGATCTTTGAATGAGGATACTTTCTCAAAAGCTATTGGAAACAAGGAAAAAGTCGCTTAATCAGAAATAGATTGACTTTCGCGAATATTACGCAGATTATATGTTTAGCTAGAAATTTAGCCCTTCGTTTAATTCTCCACTACGTTGCATCTTGTTGTTCTTCGTCCTGTAGTTTTTAAATCCCGGTCTGTTTCACGCTACACCCGCCCGATTGGGCTATTTTTACTTATCTACAGGATAAACAATATGTCTACTACTACTGGTACCGTAAAGTGGTTTAACGAAACAAAAGGTTTCGGTTTTATCGAACAAGCTTCAGGCCCTGATGTATTCGCTCATTACAGTGCGATCACTGGCTCAGGCTTCAAGACTCTGGCTGAAGGCCAGAAAGTCGAATTCTCAGTGACTACTGGTCCTAAAGGCCCACAAGCTGAGAACATCGTCGCGCTGTAAAGCGAACGAATTCCAGGAAAAAGGCAAGCCATGAGCTTGCCTTTTTTTTGCCCTGAATAAGCCAAAATCAGGGGGATGTTGCGACCACAATATCGGCTTTTGTGGAATCAATAATGGCAATCAATTCATTGGCTTCCTGTTCTGGTACTTGATGCCTTACCAGTAAATCCCTGAAAATCACTTTCATTCTTGTCCACTCTCTTTCACTGATATTCAGATGGGCGTGAGCGTCTTTCATCGTTCTGCCATGATACTGACAGGGACCACCCGTGGCCTGACAGACCATCGCTGTCACCTGATATTTCAAATAGGGTTTGGGAACCGCTTGTCTGGCAGCGTCGATAGCCGGGTTCTGATTCAATAATGGATCGGGCACCAGTTCATCAAGAAAGTCGCTGACAACAACGCTGATAGGTGCAAGACCGCCCAATCTGTCATAGAGCGAGGCCTCCTCAGCCTGAACTGATGGCATGAATGCCAAGCTTAAAGCCAACAGTTTTAATACTGCTTGTTTTTTCTGAAATAAGGTCATGATGATTTCTCCCTAATGCCAAGGGCAGAAAGCCCTTTAACTCCGTTGTTTGGGGGTGCTGTAACAACAGCCTCAACAGCGGGAGATCTCATTGTTTCGGGTTTGAAACAGTGAGCTTGAGATGGAGCAAAAAGACTTTTATGCCCCGAACTCAACTATAACGCTGCTGTAGAAAATTGAACAGTCATGCTCAACTTCACAGACTTCACAAAGTCGTATTAAACAGCGTATTTTGAGCTGAAAGCCAATCGACCCAGTGGAGCATGCATGCCCGAAGATCTGCATATTAAAATCCGGAACCTGGAAAAGCAGGACTATCCTCAACTCAAGGAACTGATGGATCAAATCTATCAGGATATTGGTGGTTCCTGGCCGGAGCACACCATTTTCAAACTGATTGATGATCTCCCCGAAGGCCAGATCTGTGTGGTGGACCACGACCGGATCATCGGCGTTGCTTTATCCGTGCAGGTCGATTATCAACAATTCAGCAACCCGCATACCTATGATGATCTGATTTCCAAGCGGGAAACGATTCTGAATAATCCCAATGGCGATGCCCTTTACGGTCTGGATGTGTTGATTCATCCGGATTACCGCGGTTATCGACTGGGCCGTCGCCTCTACGAAGCCCGCAAAGAGCTTTGCCGCCAGCATAATCTGCGTGCCATCCTCGCCGGCGGTCGTATTCCCAATTACCACGAACATGCCGATGAAATGTCACCGGCGGAATATTTCGAAGCGGTCAAAAACAAACGTATTTATGACCCGATCCTGACCTTTCAGCTTTCTAATGACTTTCAGGTAACCCGTTTACTCAAGCAGTATCTGCCTGAGGATGAAAAATCGCAGGGTTATGCGACCTTGCTGGAATGGCGCAATATTTTCTATGAACCGGAAACCACCGTCATCGAAACCCGTAAAACACAGGTCCGTATCGGGGCGATCCAGTGGCAGATGCGCGAAGTTCACTCAGTCGAGGAGTGCCTGAATCAGGTCGAATACTTCATCGATGCTCTGTCCAACTATAAAAGCGACTTTGCCCTGTTTCCGGAGTTTTTTAATGCCGCGCTGATGGGTCTCAGCCCGGATCAGCGTAACCAGACCGAGGCGATTCGCTTTCTGGCCGGCTTCACCGAAAAGTTCAAAAATGAAATGTCGCAGATGGCGGTGAGCTACAACATCAATGTCATCACCGGTTCAATGCCGCTGATGGAAGATGATGTGCTTTATAACGTCACCTATCTTTGCCGACGGGACGGCACCATCGATATTCAACGTAAACTGCATATTACGCCTCACGAACGCCGTGACTGGGTTATTGAGGGCGGCGATCAGCTGCAGGTATTTGACACCGACGCAGGCCGAATTGGCATTCTTATTTGCTATGACGTGGAGTTTCCGGAACTGGGGCGTCTGCTTGCAGCACAGGACATGGATATTCTGTTTGTGCCCTACTGGACTGACACCAAGAATGGTTATCTGCGTGTTCGAAGCTGTGCTCAGGCGCGAGCCATAGAGAATGAATGTTATGTGGTTATCTGTGGCAGCTGTGGCAACCTGCCCCAGGTTGAAAATCTGGACGTGCAGTACTCACAGGCAGCGGTGTTTTCTCCGTCTGACTTTTCCTATCCACATGATGCGGTGATGGCTGAAACCACGCCCAATACGGAGATGATCATGTTCTCCGATCTCGACCTCGATAAACTCAAACTGACCCGAAGCGAAGGATCAGTCAACAATCTTAAAGATCGCCGTCAGGATCTTTACCAGGTGTCCTGGCTCAACAACTAACCTCTAACATACACAGGGAGACACCATGACCCCAGCAGTCAGCAGCGCTTACTACATGGCCTTATGGGCAGTTTTTGTGATTTTAGTCATCTGGTTGGTGCAGTGGTTTATCGCCAGTTCAAGCAAAGCCCGCTATCCCGGTGCCGTGCCAGGCAAACTGCCTCCGGAAATAAGTCATGAATCCTTTGTGTTTCGGGCTCATCGGACCTTTATGAATTCGCTGGAAAACCTGCCGATCTTGCTCAGCACGGCTTTTCTGGCGATATTTGTCGGAGTAAGTCCGTTCTGGACCGGTGTTTTGTTATGGGTTTATGCCCTGGCACGTCTCGGTCACATGATTCTTTACTACAAGATTGCGACTGAAAAGAACCCAAGCCCACGAACCTTTTTCTTTATGATCGGTTTTGTGGCCAATATTGTTCTATTATTGATGTGCGGTCTGACGCTGCTCTGACCGACAGGAACATCATATGGCTGAACGCTTTGATA
>JABURN010000033.1 GCA_014762585.1 Methylophaga sp. | reverse complement strand
GGTTATCAATAATATCTCACTGGCACACTTGGAAGTCTTTGGTACTGAAGCGGGTTGGGCGATAGAATAAGGTGCCATTTATGCGGGCCTGGCTTCAGACGGTACTGCTGTAGTTAATGCCGATATGCCCTATGCAGATGTCTGGGCCCCCATGATTGCGGACAGGAAAGTACTGACATTCGGCCTTGAGAGTGAGGCTGATATCCGTGCCGATTATATTCAGCTGGACCCGTCGGCCAGCCATTTTCTGGTGGAGATGGATGGTGTCAGTCATCACTTTGATTTGCCATTACCCGGTCTGCATAACGTCAATAATGCCTTGGCTGCGATTGCTCTCAGCAGAGCACTGGAAGTCCCTGTCGATGCGATGGTACGCGGCCTTGCCAGCATGCGCGCTGTGCCGCACCGCCTGCAGCTTCGAGCAGGCCTCAATGATTCGCGTCTGATTGATGACACCTACAACGCTAACCCCGGTTCTTACTTACAGGCACTGAAAACCCTGACCGGCTTTAACGGTGAGCACTGGCTGGTACTGGGAGACTTCGGTGAACTGGGTCAGGACAGCGACAAAATTCACGCTGAAATGGGCAAGCAGGCTCGTGATGCCGGCGTCAGCCGCTTATTCACAGTGGGCAACAGCAGTCGCATGGCCGGTCAGCTGTTCGGCTACGGTGCACAGCATTTTGAGGATATCGGGACTTTGCAGCAAAGCCTGCAGCAGGAGTTGAGCAGGGATGTGACTTGTTTGATCAAAGGATCACGTTTTATGCAACTGGACAGGCTGGCGGATCAGCTGTCGCAACAAGGAGAAGCTGATGCTGCTGTTGTTAAGTGAATACCTGACCCAATATTACAGCGGGTTCAATGTTTTCCAGTATCTGACCCTGCGGGCGATTCTGGGCACAATGACAGCACTCGGCATTGCGTTGCTGATTGGCCCGACCATGATTCGCCACCTGAGCTTTAAACAAATCGGTCAGGTAGTGAGACGTGATGGTCCTGAGTCGCATTTCAGCAAAAGCGGTACCCCGACCATGGGCGGCTCGCTGATTCTGGTGGCGATTGCAGTCAGCACCCTGTTGTGGGCTGACCTCAGTAATCGTTATGTCTGGGTCGTACTGATCGTGACCCTGGCCTTTGGTGTGATTGGTTTTGTTGATGATTACATCAAGCTGGTGAGGCAGGACCCACGCGGACTGCTGAGCCGTTATAAATATTTCTGGCAATCCTTGTTCGGCGCGGGTGCGGCGGTATTTTTATTTTTCACTACGACGGTACCTGAGGAAACCACGTTGATCGTGCCGTTCTTCAAGGAAGTCGTGATTCCACTGGGCGGCTGGTACATGTTGCTGACCTATCTGGTGATAGTCGGCAGTAGCAATGCGGTCAACCTGACAGACGGTCTGGATGGCCTCGCCATCATGCCGACCGTTATGGTTGCGGCCGCGCTGGGCCTCTTTAGCTATGTTGGTGGCCACTCTGAGTTTGCTCATTATCTGCAGATTCCATTTATCCCCAGTGCCGGTGAGCTAACCGTATTCTGCGCGACGCTGGTCGGCGCAGGGCTGGGCTTTTTATGGTTCAACACCTATCCCGCCCAGGTGTTTATGGGCGATGTCGGCGCACTGGCTTTGGGTGCGGCGCTGGGCACAGTAGCTGTTCTGGTACGCCAGGAACTGGTGCTGCTGATTATGGGTGGTGTTTTCGTGATTGAGACCCTGTCGGTAATGATTCAGGTCGCCTCCTACAAACTTCGCGGCAAGCGTGTGTTTCTGATGGCACCGATTCATCACCACTATGAGCTGAAAGGCTGGCCGGAGCCACGGATTATCGTGCGCTTCTGGATCGTGACGGTTTTCCTGGTATTGATTGGTCTGGCGACGCTGAAAATACGATGACACAAGGCATGAATAAACTTTCACATAAAAACTGCCTGATTGTCGGTCTGGGGCAGACTGGATTGTCGTGCGCGCGTTTTCTTGCTGACCGTGCGCTCAGTGTGGCGGTGATGGATACCCGTGAACAGCCACCGGCCCTAACGACACTACAGCAGGATTATCCGCAGGTGTTGATCAAAACCGGCGGTCTCGACCTGGACTGGTTACTGAAAGCCGATCTGATCATCCTGAGTCCCGGCGTCGATCCACGTTTGCCTGAAATTCGAGCGGCACGCGAAGCCGGCATTGAAATGGTCGGTGATATCGAATTGTTTGCCCGTTATGTCGATGCACCAGTGGTGGCCATTACCGGCTCCAACGGTAAAAGCACTGTCACCACATTGCTTGCCTTGATGGCCCAACTGGCAGGGAAGGATACCCGTACTGGCGGTAATCTGGGCACGCCGGCACTGGATCTGCTCGGTGACAAAGCGCCTGATTTTTACATTCTGGAGCTGTCCAGCTTTCAACTGGAAACCGTGTGCACGCTGAATGCCTTTGCCGCGGTGATACTGAATGTCAGTCCTGATCATCTGGATCGTTACGATTCGGTTGAAGACTATCAGCGCGCCAAACAGAAAATCTTTATCGGGGACGGCGTGATGGTCATCAACCGTGACGATCCCATTGTCAGTTCAATGGCCGATGACAGCCGTATCCAAATCGGTTTCAGTCTGCATAAAACGCAAGGCGTAGATTTCGGCCTGCTGAGAAAAGACGGACAAACCTGGCTTGCCGAGGGTAACGAACCACTGCTGGACATTCAGCAGATGAAAATCGTCGGTACCCACAATCTGGCCAATGCGCTGGCTGCCTTGGCTTTGGGGTCTGCGATGGCACTGCCTATGCAAGCCATGTTGAACGCATTGCAGGAGTTTAAAGGTTTACCGCATCGCTGCCGCCTGGTCAGGCAACTGGATGGGGTACGTTGGTTTAATGATTCCAAGGCCACCAATATCGGCGCCTGTATCGCGGCGATTGAAGGGCTGGCAGACAGTGGCCCCATCGTGCTGATTGCCGGCGGTGTGGGCAAGGATCAAAATTTTGCCGAGCTGACTGAAACCCTGAAACAGGCAGTACGTGCCGTGGTGTTAATGGGCGTGGATGCTGACAAGATTGCGGCGTTCGTGCCACAAGGTGTGAATACTTTGATGGCCAGCGATATGAAAGATGCGGTCAACCAGGCGCGACAGGTGGCACAAGCAGGCGACAGCGTGCTGTTGTCACCGGCCTGCGCCAGTTTCGATATGTTCAGCGGATATGCAGAGCGCGGCGATAAATTTGAACAGGCAGTAAGGGGGCTGGCGGCATGAGCGAGACTCAACTGCAATTTGATCGCAGTCTGCTGTTTGCCACCGCGGCCCTGATGTTTATTGGGCTGATTATGGTCTGTTCGGCGTCAATTACGATTGCCGACAGTATGACCGGTCAGCCGCTGTTTTACTTTATCCGGCAACTGGTATTCGCCGTCGCCGGTCTGGGCATGGCCTGGGCCGTAGTGTCTGTGAGACTCGCTGTCTGGCAACGATTTGCACCACAACTATTAATGTTTGGTGTGTTTATGCTGGTCCTGGTGCTGATTCCCGGCATTGGCCGAGAGGTCAACGGCGCAAGCCGCTGGTTGCCATTGGGACCGGTGAATCTGCAGGTAGCCGAGGTTATTAAGCTTTTTGCCATCCTCTACATTGCCGATTACCTGCAGCGTCATCATGGCCAGCTACACACCTCTTTTCTTAAAGTCCTGGCACCGCTGATGTTGCTGGGTGTCGCGGCATTATTGCTGCTGTTGCAGCCGGATATGGGCTCAATGGTCGTGATTATGTCGACAGTGCTGGCCATGTTGTTCCTGGGCGGCGCGAGGCTGGATGTCTTCGGCGCACTGATTGCCGTGATGGCGGGCTTGTTTACGCTGCTCATCTGGGTAGCACCATACCGGCTGGAACGTTTGCAGAGTTTTATGGACCCCTGGGCTGACCCTTTCGGTGCAGGTTTTCAGTTGACCCAGGCGCTGATTGCGTTCGGGCGTGGTGACTGGCTGGGCGTGGGCCTTGGCAGCAGTATGCAGAAACTGTTCTACCTGCCGGAAGCCCACACCGACTTTCTTTACTCCATTCTGGCAGAGGAACTGGGACTGGTCGGTGCGCTGGCAGTGATTGTGCTGTTTTTTATCTTTATCTGGCGTGCTCTGGCGATCGGCCGTGCGGCAGAACAGGCCGGTCAGGTATTCGGTGCCCAGGTTGCTTACGGTATTGGTATCTGGCTGGGCATGCAGGCCTGCGTCAATATTGGCGTCAACATGGGCGCATTGCCCACCAAAGGCCTGACCCTGCCTTTAATGAGTTACGGCGGCAGTAGTCTGGTGATTGTCTGCGTGGCAATTGCATTGCTGTTCCGTGTCGATATGGAAACCCGGCTGCCTGAGAAAGCCTCGGCAAGGATCAGACGATGACGGCGAAGACAGTCAAAGTGATGATCATGGCCGGTGGCACCGGTGGTCACGTGTTCCCGGCACTGGCAGTCGCTGATGAACTGAAACAGCGTCAGGTAGAAGTGAGCTGGATTGGTACACAGAGAGGCATCGAGTCTGAGCTGGTGCCCCAGGCAGGCTACCCGCTGACTTTTATCAAGGTGGCTGGGCTGCGTGGTAACGGTACGCTCGGCTGGCTGATGGCGCCGTTTCGTGTCATCAAGGCGGTTTGGCAGGCATGGCGTCTGATGCGAGTGTTTAACCCTGATGTGGTGATCGGACTGGGTGGTTTTGCCTCCGGGCCCGGTGGTGTGGCGGCCTGGCTTTTGAAAAAACCGCTGCTGATTCATGAGCAGAATGCGATTCCGGGTTTGACCAATCGCCTGCTGGCAAAAATTGCAAAACGGGTACTCACCGGTTTCCCCAACAGTTTTGATGACAAAGTCGAGGCGGAGTGGGTAGGTAACCCGGTGAGACAACAGATTGAAGATTTGCCGATGCCGCATCTGCGTCAGAGTGCGGATAAGAGCCGACTCAAAGTGCTGGTTTTAGGCGGCAGCCTGGGGGCTCGAACCTTGAATGAGGTAGTGCCGGCAGCGCTGCAACTGATGGACGCAAACGAGCGGCCAGAAGTGCGCCATCAATGTGGCAAAAAGCACATTGATGCCTGTCGGGCTGCCTACAGCCAGGCGGGTGTGGAAGCTGAAATTACTGATTTTATTGCTGATATGGCAGCAGCCTACAGCTGGGCAGATCTGGTTATTTGCCGGGCAGGTGCCCTGACTGTGGCCGAAGTCGCGGCAGCCGGTGTGGCATCGATTCTGGTGCCATATCCTTATGCGGTGGATGACCATCAGACGCACAATGCGGCGCTATTGGTCGATGCCGGCGCGGCCACGCTGATTGCGGACGATCAGCTCAAAGCAGACGCGCTGTCAGTCAGTCTGCGTCAGTTTGATCAAGACAGAGAAGGATTATTAACCATGGCTAATGCGGCGAGACAAGTCGCGAAAATCGGCAGTGCGACAAGAATTGCCGATCTTTGTCTGGAGTATGCCCATGGATAGATTAACCTCAGCCATGCAAAGCCGGGTCAAGCATATTCACTTCATCGGTATCGGTGGTGTGGGTATGGGCGGTATTGCCGAAGTACTGCTCAACCTCGGCTACCAGGTGACGGGCAGTGATCTGGCTGAGAACAGCCTGATCAAGCATCTGCGCACCCTGGGTGCCACCATCATGATTGGTCATGATCCAGACTATCTGAAAGGCGCTGATGTGGTGGTCGTCACTACCGCTGTGACCGAAGATAATGTGGAGTTACAGGCTGCACGTGAGCAATATATTCCGGTAGTGCCGCGCGCAGAAATGCTGGCCGAGCTGATGCGTTTCAGCTACGGCATTGCAGTCGCCGGCACCCATGGCAAAACCACTACAACCAGCCTGATTGCCTGCCTGCTCAGTGAAGGCGATCTGGATCCCACCTTTGTTATCGGCGGTCGACTCAACAGCGCCGGCAGTAATGCCCGGCTCGGTACCGGCCGTTATCTGGTTGCCGAGGCCGACGAAAGTGATGCGTCGTTCCTGTATCTGCAGCCAATGATCGCCGTAGTGACCAATATCGATCAGGATCATATGGCGACCTATGAAGGCAGCTTCGACAAGTTGAAAGCGACCTTTGTTGAGTTCCTTCATCACCTGCCGTTTTATGGGCTCGCGGTCATGTGTCTGGATGATCCGGTGATTAAGGACTTGCTGACCGAGGTCACCCGGCCGTTCATTACCTATGGGCAGGATGAAGAGGCGGATTATCAGCTGGTTGATCTGACTCAGCACCAGGGGCAGAGCTTTTTTACCGTGATTGAAAAACACAGCGGTGAACGCTTTCCGATCACGTTAAATATGCCTGGCCTGCATAACGCCTTGAATGCCACTGCCGCGATGGCGGTTGCCCGTAACCTGCAGGTCAAAATTGAAGCTTGTCAGCGTGCCTTGCTGAAATTTGATGGTATCGGCCGCCGTTTCAATCTGCTGGGACCGGTCAAAGCCGATGGTGGTGAAGCGACGTTGATTGATGACTATGGCCATCATCCCACTGAAATCGCAGCCACTTTAGCGGCTACCCGTGCCGGCTGGCCGGATAACCGTCTGGTGGTGGTCTTCCAGCCTCACCGTTATACCCGCACCCGTGATTTGTTCGAAGACTTTGCGCAGGTACTGTCATCGGTTGACGTGCTGATAGTACTGGAAGTGTATCCGGCCGGAGAAGCTAAAATCGCCGGCGCTGACGCCCGCAGTCTGTGTCGTGCAATTCGCCTGCGTGGACAGGTTGAGCCGGTATTTGCTGAAGATAAAGAGGCGCTGTTCACTGTGTTGCCAAGCCTGTTGCAGGACGGTGATGTGCTGTTGACGCTGGGCGCTGGTGATATTGGCCGGATGGCACAAGCCCTGCCTGAAGTCCTGAGCGGAGGTGCTGAATGATGGCCTTGCAGCGGACTTTAAGAGGTGAAATCAAACAGCATGAACCGTTGGCGCGCTATACCTCATGGCGTGTCGGCGGCGAGGCGAAACAGCTGTATCGCCCGGCAGATGCGATTGATCTGGCGGTCTTTCTGCAGCAGTTGCCAGCCGATGAACCGGTACTCTGGCTGGGACTCGGCAGTAATCTGCTGGTGCGTGACGGCGGTTTTAACGGCACCGTGATTGTGACTGCAGGCGCCTTGCAGAATATTGATATCGAAGGCAACACCGTGGAAGCCGAAGTGGGTCTTTATTGCAGCAAACTCGCCAAGCAGGTCGCCAAGGCCGGCCTCAAAGGGGCAGCATGGTTTGCTGGCATTCCGGGCACTTTGGGTGGCGCTCTGGCAATGAATGCCGGTGCCCATGGCGGTGAAACCTGGGACTTTGTCAGCAGTGTGACCACCATAGATAGACATGGCGAACTGCGTCAGCGTCCATTGGCCGATTTTGATGTGCATTATCGTCATGTGGCTTTGCCGGAGGGCGAATGGTTTGTTGCTGCCACCATGCAGTTTGAGCAGGGTGATGCCGACACTGAAATCGATCTGATTCGCGATCTGTTGAAAAAACGTAATGCCAGCCAGCCCACTAATCAGCCCTGCGCCGGTTCAGTATTTCGCAATCCTGAGGGGGATTTTGCAGGACGACTGATTGAAAGCAGTCAGCTCAAGGGACTGACCGTGGGTGGTGCCAGTGTGTCGAGCAAACATGCCAACTTTATCGTTAATGATGGCACTGCCACGGCAGCGGATATAGAAAACCTGATTTATCTGGTTCAGGACAAAGTGGAACAGTTGCAGGGCGTACGGTTGACACCGGAAGTACACATCATCGGGGAGGCCAGCGCATGAGCCGCCGTATCGATAATGCCGCAGAATTCGGTCGTGTTGCCGTGCTGATGGGCGGACGCAGCGCCGAGCGCGAAATTTCGCTGATCAGTGGCAAGGCCGTGCTGGCTGGTTTACAGCGTAAAGGCGTTGATGCATATGGCATCGATGTCAGCTTTGATATCTGCCACAAACTGGGCAGTGGCAAGTTTGACCGGGCCTTTGTTGTGCTGCATGGGCGTGGTGGCGAAGACGGCGAGGTTCAAGGCTTCCTGCAGGCGGTAAATCTGCCTTACACAGGTAGCGGTATTGCCGCATCGGTGCTGTCGATGAACAAACGCATCAGCAAAAACAACTGGATCCAGCAGGGTCTGCCAACCGCCGATTTTGCCCGTGTTACCCGTGACAGTGATGCCGAGAAGATCGTTGCGCGGCTGGGGCTGCCACTGATCATCAAACCGGTGAATGAAGGCTCCAGTATCGGTATGAGCAAAGTCAAAACCGTCACTGAGCTCAAAGAGGCGATAGAACTGGCACTTAACTATGATGCCGACGTCATTGCCGAACAGTGGATCCAGGGTGAGGAATATACCGTGGCGATTCTGGATGGTGAGCCTTTACCGGCTATCCGCCTTAAAACGCCTCGCGAGTTTTATGACTTTGAAGCCAAGTATCAATCGAATTCGACTGAATATCTGTGCCCCTGTGGACTGGATTCAGACAGTGAACAGCAAATGCAGCAACTGGCCTTGAAAGCCTTTAACGGGCTGGGTATGTCTGGCTGGGGCCGGGTTGATTTTATGCGTGACGGAAATGCTGGGTTTTATCTGCTGGAAGCTAACAGTGTGCCCGGTATGACCGATCACAGCCTGGTACCGATGGCGGCGAAACAGGCCGGTATTGAGTTTGATGAATTGGTATGGCGAATTCTGGAAACCAGTTTCGGAGAGTCACATTGATGGTGGTGAACAAACAAAAACGTGGCGCCAGCATCACTGAGGCTAAAGACATTCAGCCCAGAGACTGGAAAAAGTCATTGAAACAGGCACTGGCGCTGGTTGTGGTGATGGTGATTGTGGGT